>JAEPNS010000402.1 GCA_017643325.1 Alphaproteobacteria bacterium
CCTTGTGAAAGACTTCGTATCAACCTTCATGCTGGCGATCACCAACCCGATAACCCTGATCGCGTTTGCCGGTTTGCTGGCCACGCTCGGCATCACGGATGCTGGCGCTTCGGTCGGCAATGCCTCGCTTCTGGTGGCTGGTGTGTTCCTCGGGTCGGCCGGATGGTGGCTTGCGATCTCTGCAACTGCGGGGGTGTTCCGACCGTTCGTGGACGGCACCTATGAGATCTGGATGAATCGCGTGTCGGCGCTCATCCTGTTTACGTTCGGTGTCTATGCGTTGCTCAGCGGGTTCGGATTGACGCCTTATATCTATAACGTCTTCCGGTAACCTCTCCTTAATCAGGAGGAGACCAGCCCTCAGGTGCCAGTTCCCACTGCGCGAACTCGAAGCCAGGCGCGACCGTGCAACCAACGAGGCTCCACGCGCCCAGGGGCCGAGCGGTTTGCCAGTCGCCGCGCGGCACCACGCCCTGGGGTCGCTCGCCGGACAGCACGTCTGGGCCAAGGCGAACCGAAGCCTTCGCGCCGCCGCTGAACGGGGCGACGGTCAGTTCCAGCGCCGAACCCCCGTGCCAGTGCCAGAGTTCCGAAGCATCCTTGACCCGATGCCAGGCCGAGAACTCGCCCTTGCGAAGCAGATAGTAGATAGCCGAGCAGGTGCCGCGCTCCGTGCTGCCTGGCCCGCGGTCGCGAAAAGTCTCGCGGTAGTGTCCACCCTCCGGATGCGGTTCGAGCTCGAGCAGCCGGATAATGTCGTCGGCGGTGGTTTCGCTCATGCCTCGGGATTTGTGTCCGCGATTGACGGGCGCTGTGAGAATGCCGCGTACCATGCGGCCAGTTTCGGATGGTTCTGGCGCCAGTCGGTATCGGCGAAGCGGAAATCACGATAGCCCAACGCGCACGCCACGGCGATCTGGCCGATCGTGACTGGTCCTTCAAGGTCCGCGACTTCGTCCTCAAGCTGTTTCAGTGCCTCGTCCACGGAAAGTTCCTGACGGTCGATCAGTTTTTGCGAAGCTGCGTCGCCCTCGTGAAACATGCCCTCCATGCGGTTCAGCACCGAGGCGTCGAGAATGCCGTCGGCGGCGGCGAGCTGTCGCATCGCCGTCCAGCGCGCGGGTCCGGCGTCGGGAAACACCTTCGTTTCGCCGTGGGAATCCAAGTACTCGCAGACGATATTCGACTGGTAGAGCGGCGGTCCGTCATCACGGATCAGTGCCGGCACCTTGCCCACCGGATTGACCGCACGATACCCCTGCGGATCGGCCCACGGGTTGATGTCTTCCATCTCAATCTTGTCGGCCAAGCCGGTTTCTATCGCGGTCGCGCGCGCCTTGCGGGCATAGGGCGAGGGCGTCGAGTAGATCAGTTTCATCATGTCCTCCGGGCCGCCGGGCCGGCGCTCGTTGAATGTTGGGTGGACTATATGGTCTCGGATCGGTGTGCGTCACGCCTGTGGTAACGTCTTCACATGTCCTATGACGTGATTGACCTGCGCGATTTTTACGGCACGGCGCTCGGCGCGACGTCCCGTAGGTACGTACGCCAGCGCATTCGTGCACTATGGCCCGACGTCGGCGGAATGAGTGTTCTCGGGTATGGATACGCGACGCCTTATCTGCGCGCATTCTCCGACGAGGCGATGCGGGTATGTGCCGTCATGCCCGAGGGCATGGGCGTGCTGGCGTGGCCGGATGCGAATCGCGACGTGCCCAATCTCGCGACGGTCGCGCGGGAAGACGAGATCCCGCTGCCTGACCTGTCCATGAACCGGATCCTTATGGTTCACGGGCTCGAATACAGCGAGAATACCAGGCACCTTTTGCGGGAGATGTGGCGCATTCTTTCGGATGGCGGACGCCTGCTTGTCGTCGTGCCCAACCGCCGTTCGATCTGGGCACGGGCCGACCACACGCCGTTTGGCCATGGTCATCCCTATTCGATGGAGCAGCTGAACCGTCTCTTGCGGCAGGCAATGTTCACGCCGGTCCAGGAATCCCGCGCCCTGTATTTTCCGCCCTCGCGTCGACGGTTCTGGCTTGCAACAGTTCCCGCCTGGGAGCGGATCGGTGCCCGCTGGTTCAGCCCCCTGGGGGGAGTCGCGATGGTCGAGGCGACGAAGCAGATTTACGGTGGCGAGATGACGGGCCAGCGGGTCCGTCGGCGGGCCTATGTGCGGGTGCCGGCAGGCGCGCCGCAGGCTGCGCGGAACATCAACCGCGGCTGATCAGGAAGACGGCCTGCTCGGTCAGCAGGTTGGTCCAATAACCGATCCTGGATCGTGTGCCAGCGTTGCCCTTGCCGTCGATCGTCACGATCCGTTCGGTTGCAAGCCCGAGCTCATCCAGCAGCGCGGTGAAGTCCGTGAGGGTGAAGAAGCGGATGTTCGGCGACTCGTACCAGGAGTAGGGCAGGCTTTCTGAGACCGGGCTGTGGCCCCCGAAAAACAACCCGGTGCGCACCCGCCAGTATCCGAAATTGGGAAAGCTCACCACGGCGTAGCGCCCTATGCGGAGCATTTCTCCGAGGACGCCCTTCACGTCGAAGATCGCGGGCAGGGTCTGGGACAGGATTACATAATCAAACGCATC
>JAEPNS010000403.1 GCA_017643325.1 Alphaproteobacteria bacterium
GCCGGGACACTCGGAAAGGACGTGGACGAGACCGCCTACGCGATCATGGTCATCGCCAACGAGCTCATGATCAAGGCGATCGGTGAGATCACGGTCAACGACGGACTGAACCCGCGCGAAAGCGTGATCGTCGCCGGCGGCGGTGCGGCGGGCTTCAACATCATGCCCATCGCCCAGGAGCTCGGCTGCGACACGGTGATCCTGCCACGCACGGCGTCCGCGCTGTCGGCCTGCGGGATGCAGTATTCCTCGATCGTGTTCGAGGCGACCCGTTCGCGCTTCACGGACTCCAACAATTTCGACCGGGAGGGCGCCAACCGCGCGCTCGACGAGATCGAGGCCGAGCTGATGGCCTTCCGCGACAGCCTCGGCACCGCAAAGGGCGCCCATGTCGACGTGGAGTTCTTCGTCGAGGCGCGCTACCGCGCGCAGGTGTGGGAGCTGGACACGGCGCTGCCGAAGCCGCGCCTCGTCAGCGACGCCGATGTCGACGAGCTGGTCGAGACCTTCCACCAGACCCACGAACGCATCTACGCGGTGCGCGACGAGGGCAGCCCCGTCGAGTGCGTGAACTGGAAGGGACGCATCTCCATCCGGCCGTTCGACCCGCCGCCCGCGCCGGAGCCCGCCTCCGACAACCGCACGCCCGACGCACCGTCCACCCGCGAGTGCTTCTTCGGCGGCGCGGCACGCGTCGACACCCCGATCTTCCGCGGGCCCGACCTTGTCACCGGGGACACCGTCGAGGGGCCCGCAATCATCGAGGAACCCACCACGACCATCGTCGTCTACCCGGGGATGTCTGCACGGCTCAGCGCCGCCGACAGCTACATCCTCGACTGCCGCTGAGAAGGACCCGCACCATGTCCGAAACCTCCAGGACCGAAACCGGCCTCGACCCCGTCCTCATCTCCGTCATGGCCAACCGGCTCGACGGCATCGTGCGCGAGATGACCAACACGCTCCTGCGCTCGGCGCGCTCGGCGGTGATCTCCTCGGCCCGTGACTTCTCCTGCTGCCTCGTGACCGGCCAGGACGAGCTGCTCGCGCCCGCCGAGGGCCTGCCCGTGCACATCTTCGGCTGTCACATCCAGACAGCGAACATGCGCAAGTATCACGAGGGCGACATCCAGCCAGGCGACGCCTATCTGGACAACGACCCCTACGGCGGCAACACGCACCCGGCCGACCACACATTCATGGTGCCGTGCTTCTTCGAGGGCGAGCACCTGTTTACCGCCGTGTCCAAGTGCCACATGGCCGATATCGGCAACTCGATCCCGTCGAGCTACTTCGTGCGTGCGCGCGATGTCTACGAGGAGGGCGCGCTCGTGTTCCCCGGCGTACGCATCCAGCGCGACTACAAGAACGTCGAGGACATCATGCGCATGTGCCGTGCACGCATCCGCGTGCCGGACCAGTGGTACGGCGACTATCTCGCGGGCCTCGGCTCGGCGCGGATCGCCGAGCGGCGGCTGGAGGCCTTCTGCGAGAAGTACGGCAAGGACACCGTGAAGGCGTTCATGCGCGAATGGTTCGACTATTCCGAACGTCGCATGATCGACAACATCCGCAAGCTGCCGAAGGCCAAGCTGGTCAACAAGGGCCAGTCTGACCCGCTGGAAGGCATGCTGCCCGACGGGCTGGAGATCACCGTGAAGCTGGAGATCGACCCGGATGCGGCCGAAATCCACGTCGACCTATCGGACAACCCGCCGTCGGTGGATGCCGGCCTCAACACGTCGCTCGGTTCGGCCACGTCGGCGGTCGTGGGCGCGATCTTCAACGCGCTCGACAAGGACCTGCCGCGCAACGAGGGCTCGTTCCGCCGCCTGCACTTCAAGTACGCGGAGGACAGCGTCGTCGCCGCGCCGACCTTCCCGCATTCCTGCTCGGTCTCGACCACCAACGTGTCGGAGCGGCTCGTGAACATCACCCAGTCGGCGTTCGCACAGCTCGGCGACGGCATGGGCCTGTCGGAAGGTGGCGCGGGCCTCGGTGCGGGCATGGCGGTCATCTCCGGCAAGGACATGAGCCGGGGTGGCCAGCCCTATGTGAACCGCCTGATGCTGTCGACGAACGGCGGCCCCGCGAGTTCGGAAGCCGACGGCTGGGTCAACTACGCGATCCCCGTGATCGCGGGCCTGATGTACCGGGATTCGGTGGAGGTCGACGAACTCAAGCACCCGATCCGCGTGGAATCCCTCGAACTGGTGACGGATTCGGCGGGCGCCGGCCGCCGGCGCGGCGCCCCGGCCCAGCAGATCGAGTACGGCCCCACGGCAGCACCCATGACCGCCGTGATCTCCTGCGATGGCCAGCACACGCAGCCGCGCGGCGTCATCGGCGGCCTGCCGGGCACGGCGGGCGAGACCTGGCTGATCCAGGACGAAAGCCAGCCCGAGCGCCTGCCCAACGTGGCGCAGGTCACGATCCAGCCGGGCCAGCGCATCCGCGGACGCGACTCGGCGGGTGGCGGTTACGGCGACCCGCTCGACCGCGAGCCCGAGCGCGTGCTCGTCGACGTTTTCGAAGGCTGGGAAACGCGCGAGAAGGCGCGCGATGTCTACGGTGTGGTGTTC
>JAEPNS010000404.1 GCA_017643325.1 Alphaproteobacteria bacterium
CCGCCCTTGAGCGTGTCGTTGCCGAGCTGGCCGAGGACGAGATCGTCGCCGGAGCCACCGTCAAGATAGTCGTTGAACGACGCGTCGGCGCTGCCGCTTCCGCTTCCCGAACCGTGATGCGAACCGCTTGCGCTGCCGGAACCGGAGCCCCAGCCCGAACCCGAACCGCTCCCGCTGCCAGAACCGACACCGGACTGATCGTCGCCCATCAGGATGTCGTTGCCGTCACCGCCATAGAGCTTGTCCGCGCCCGCGCCGCCGCTGAGCGTGTCGTCGCCCGACCCGCCCTTGAGCTTGTCGTTGCCGGTTCCGCCGTCGACCACATCGTTTCCGGAGCCGGCATCGACATAGTCGTTGCCGCCACCCGCCGCGACCTGATCGTCGCCGCCCTTGGCGTAGATCTTGTCGGACGAACCGGTGCCCTGAAAACTGTTGTCGCCGTTATTGCCGTTTATACGTGCCATGGCCTGTCGCCCTTAACGCGTTGGCTGCATGCGGGGGATCGCAAACTCGATTGTCAAAACGAAACCTGCCCCACGATTCATGTTCATGAACCCTAAGACGCAAGAATCGTACCAAACGTTGCACTCGCTACCTGGGTTATCCGGCGGACGCACATGCCGGAGCATCTTCCGACGTTGTCGCCCGGTAGCCTCCCCCGCTCTCGGCACAAAAAACGATCGAAAATGCACCCCTATTGTATGCAAATAAGTGCATGTTTCAACAAATTATTTGAGAGAATTTGCATGCATTTTAGGGAGTTGCGCGGAAACACCGCGTTAACCAGCTTCAATCGCCAGACGGACGTTTTTCGAATGGCTTGCAACCGTGACGTGCAGCACCCGCATGCCTTGGCCAGGCCTTCACCTCTCGTTACGGGCCGCATAGTGGTACGATGCGCCTCTCAGACGGCGAATATTTCGCAATTTGAGTGTCCCATTTTGAGAAAATCGGCCGATCCGCCAGTGACTTTTCTTTCCTCGACCGAGATCGCTTGAATGACCCCGCGAATGCCCGCCACGCTCGTCGGCGTCCTGCTCGCCAGTTCCGCGACAGCCATCGGCGGCGGTACCGTCGTATTCACACGCCTGATCGTCGACGACACGGACTCGCTGACGCTCGCCACCGTGCGTTACGGCATCGCCGCGCTCTTCCTGTTTGCAATCCTGCTCGCGACGACCCGCCTGCCTCGTATCGAGTTGCGTGACAAGATATGGCTGGTTGTCTTTGGTATTCTTATGTTTTCCGGTTTCCCGTATTTCCTTACGCGTGCGCTGGAGGACACAACGGCCGCGCGCGGCGCTCTCCTGTTCGCAACCATTCCCCTGATCACGATCGCCATCGGGGCGATATTCCGTATAGAGAGAATTACCTGGACAAAACTCTCGGGAATCGCGATCGCGATCGGGGCTGCTGTCCTTGCGCTGGGCGAAAACGTCGACGTCGCGGCTCCCAATGCATTGCGCGGTGATGCCTTCATGGCGGTGGCGATGCTGTGCGCATCCATCTTCTATGTCTTTTCGCCGCGTTACCTCGTACGCTACGGGAACCTGCCCGTCATGGTCTACACGATGCTCGTCGGCACAGGATTCCTTCTGGTCCTGACCCTCCTGCTTGCGCCGCCGCTGAGCCAGTCCCTGGCCTTCGACCTCGAGGGCTGGATCATCGTGCTCGGATTAGCAATTCCCGGTGCGGCATTGATGAATTTCATGTGGGGCCGTGCGCTCCAGCTCATCACGCCCACCCAGGCCACGATTACCGTCGGCATCAACCCGATCACGGCACTGCTGCTCGGCGCGTGGATCCTGTCCGAACCAGTAACGTTGCGTGTCATGGTCGCGACTGCGATGCTGATCGTAGCCATCTTCCTGACGACCCGCGGACCGCGCGAACGGCCCGGTTCCGGCGCGGAAAAAACCGCGGATCATCCGGGCGAAAGATGAAGTCTTTGTAAATTCAGGGATTTTTAATACCGACCCGCCAGTCTCGAAAGCTACGGGCCGTATTTTCGGCCCCGAACCGCAAGGAGACTGACATGTTTCGGACAACAAGCCTGATCGCTGGGCTCGTCCTGTCGGTCGTTGCAGGTAGCAACCACGCACACGCAGCCCAGCCAAACCCCTCATGCACCGACCGCGATTCCGCGGTCACGCATCTGGCACGGAAATACCAGGAAAAGCCGGTGGCCCTCGGACTTGCCAGCAACGGCAGCGTCATCGAGGTGCTTACGAATGACGGCGGCGCGACCTGGTCGATTATCGTCACGATGCCGGACGGCACCGCGTGCATGATCGCGTCCGGCGAATACTGGCAGCCGGTGCTCCCGGTTCAGGCTGGATCGCGCATCTAGCGGAACCGTTCGTGGATCACGCGATCCCCGACGGCAATCCCGAGCTTACGGGCCGTGCCCGCGTTCAGTTCGAGGACTGCCCGCACGCGCTCGCGTGACGAGACGACCTCGCGCGACAGCGGGATCGTGTTCTCCGCGATCCGTGCGATGCGTCCGTCGGATTTGATGAACAACATGTCGAGCGGCAGGTAGGTGTTCGCCATCCACATGGTGACGACCCTG
>JAEPNS010000405.1 GCA_017643325.1 Alphaproteobacteria bacterium
GTGAGGGCCTCGAACTCCTCGATCGCGCTGTCTCGGGTGTACCGGGCGATCCTCGCATGCTCGGCAATCGCGCCAAGGTACGTCTCGATCGCGGGGACGTGGCGGGCGCGATCGACGACTATATCGCGGCGTTGGAACGTGACCCCGTCAGCGCGGACCTGCTCTTCAATGCGGCCGGCGCTCTCGCCATGGCCGGCCGGCTTGAAGATGCGGTGGCGCGACTGGAGACCGCGTGCGAGGCCGATCCCGACCATGCCCGCGCCCATGCCAACCTCGGCAATCTGTTGCGTCAGCTCGGGCGCAATGACGAGGCGATCCGTGTGCTTGAGCGAGCGGTCGAAATCGCGCCGGGCGATCCCCAGGTCCAGCACAGCCTTGGGGTGACGCTGATGCAGTTGCGCGACTACGAGGCAGCCGCGGCGCGCTTCCGTCGCGCCCTCGATCTCGACAAGGGGTTCGTTCGGACTGCGGCGCAGTTGTTTTATGCCAACCTGCACGCTTGTGACTGGCGGGACCATGACAAGCTGGTCGCGAACTTCACAAGGCTGCTGGAGAGTGGCAGGCCCGAGGTTGCCGAGGTGTCACCGCTGATCGCATTGCACCTACCGGTCGCGCAGAAAACACTGAACACTGCGTCGGCCGCGCGCGCACGCACGTTTCGAGATGTGCCCGTCGACTCCGGTTCGTTGACGCCAGCTACGCCGCGCGGCCGGCTGCGGGTCGGGTATATGTCCGCCGACTTCGGCCGCCACCCGGTCGGCCACCTTACGGCCGATCTGTTCCGTCATCACGATCGCACGAAGTTCGATGCGGCGGGAATTCTGCTCGCGCCGCCGGATGGAAGCGACGTGAGTGAGCGGATCGCAGCGACACTGGACACGGTGCTGGATGTGTCCCGGATGTCGGCCTCCGAAGCCGCCGAACAGATACGCGAGCTTGGAGTCGATGTCCTTGTCGATCTTGGCGGATACACGCGGGGCGCACGCCCGGAGATTCTCGCAAACCGCGCGGCACCCTTGCAGATCGGATGGCTCGGTTACTGCGGATCTTCCGGGGGACTCAATGATGTCCTGCTGGCCGATACCCAGTTGGTGCGGGAGGCCGAAACGAACGAGTTCCCCGAGGCCGTTGCCCGGTTGCCGGGCTCACTCATGCCGCTGAACAATTTCGATAGTCCCGGTGACGAACCCGGTGCGCGGAAGGATCACGGCCTGCCGGAAGACGCATTCGTCTATTGCGCCTTCAATACGCCGACGAAGATCGACCCGCTTACCTTCTCGGCCTGGATGAATATCCTGAATGCAGTCGAGGGCAGCGTCCTTTGGCTGCGCGAGCATGCGCCTTTGACGACACGCAACCTTCAGGTCGCTGCGCAATCGCGCGGCATCGACCCGCGTCGCCTCGTTTTCGCGAAGACCGTGCCGGGGATGGCCGATCATCTCGCGCGGCACCTCCACGCCGATATGTTTCTGGACACTTTCGTCTACGGTGCACATTCGACGGCGGCGGACGCCATCGCCATGGGCCTTCCGGTGCTGACACGCGCGGGTGATGCGATGCCCGCGCGGGTGGGCGCGAGCCTGGCGCACGCGTTCGACCTGGCAGATGCGGTCGTGGATTCGACCGACGCCTATGTCGAAGCCGCCGTCTCCCTTGCGCGCGACCGAGCACGGCTGACGGATATGAGCCGCCGCCTGCGCGATGCCCGAAGGGCGAAAGGCGACAGTGCGGGCTTTGTGTCGAGGCTCGAAGCGGCCTACCAGCAGCTCTGGGACCTTGCGGTCCACGGCCGGATCGCGCCCGGTGAATGTGTGGATATCGAAACCGGCAAAGCCTAGGACACCTGCATGAACCTGATCCTTATTCCGGGCCTGCTCTGCGACCCCGACCTGTGGGCCCATCAGCGAGAGCATCTGGCAGCTCTTGCGGATATCCGCGTGGCCGACATCACAGGCGGCGAGACCATGGACGAGCTTGCCGAGCAGGTGCTGGCATCGGCGCCCGACCGATTTGCGCTGGCGGGCCTGTCGATGGGAGGCTATGTCGCCCACGCCATCATGCGAATGGCGCCGGAGAGGGTGGAGCGGCTGGCCCTGCTGGACACGTCCGGCCGGCCTGACACCGATGAGCAGCGCGAGCGCCGGACGCAACTGATCGAGATGAGCCGGATTGGCAAGTTTCGCGGCGTGACGGACCGGCTATTACCGATCCTCGTCCACGAGGACCGGCTCGGCGATACGGCGCTGACCGACCGGGTGAAGGCCATGGCGGAACGGATCGGCCCTGAGGCCTTTCACCGCCAGCAGAAGGCGATCATGAGCCGCCCGGACAGCCGGCCCCAGTTTGCATCGTACGACCTTCCCGTGCTGGTGATCTGCGGCCGGCAGGATGCGCTGACACCGGTTCCGCTCCATGAAGAGATGGCCGAGGCGATTGCTGGCGCGCAGCTCGCGATCATTGAGGACAGCGGCCACCTGTCGACGATGGAGCAGCCGCAAGCCGCCACGGCGCTGTTGCGCCAGTGGCTGCTCTACGGCTGAACGGATCAGCTGATCGGCGCTCCGGTGTCACC
>JAEPNS010000406.1:0-266 GCA_017643325.1 Alphaproteobacteria bacterium
CCTTCGCGCAGATCGCCTGGTCGGCGGCGTTCCAGTGGATCGAGTTCACCGGCGGCGACAACGGCATCCTCGGCGTCTGGCCGAGCGACTGGGCGGCCGACCCGCTGGTCTTCTACTATTTCACGCTGACGGTCTGCGCGGTCATGATCTGGGCGCTGCGCCACGCCGTTTTCAGCCCCTTCGGATACACGCTGCGCGCGACGCGCGACTCGGCTCTTCGGTCCGCGGCGATCGGCGTCGACGTGACCCGCCACCGCTGGCTGGCC
>JAEPNS010000406.1:276-2557 GCA_017643325.1 Alphaproteobacteria bacterium
CGGGGGCCGCCGCGGGCGTTGCGGGCGGTTTCTTCGCCTTCTCCAAGGGCAGCGTGTTCCCTGACGTGCTGTACGTGTCGACCTCTGTCGACGGGCTTGTGATGGTCTTGCTCGGCGGGCTCCAGGCGCTTGCCGGGCCCGTGCTGGGCGCCGTCGCCTTCACCGTGATCGAGACCGAGCTGACGCGGCTGACGGAACTTTGGCAGCTTATGCTCGGCGTGCTGATCGTCCTGCTGGTGGTCCTGCTGCCGCGCGGCCTGGTCGGGCTGGCAGGCCTTCTCACACGACGGGGCGCGCCATGACCGTGCTGGCGGTGGACCGCCTCGCCAAGTCCTACGGGGGCGTGCGCGCCGTCGACGGCGTCTCGTTTGCGGTCGAGGCCGGCGAGCGCGTTGCGCTGATCGGCCCAAACGGGGCGGGGAAGACAACGCTCTTCAACGTCGTCAACGGACAGGTCCGGCCCGACGGTGGATCTGTGCGGATCGCCGGTCGCGACGTCACCGGTGTCCCGCCGCACCGCGTCTGGGCGGCGGGCGTCGGCCGCACCTTCCAGATCACTGCGACCTTCGCCAGCATGACGGTGCGCGAGAACGTGCAGACGGCGCTGGCGATCCATCACGGGCAGGGTCTCGGGCTGGGCCGCGCGTTGCGGGGCCGGTTCGCGGACGAGGCCGCCGCGCTGGTCGGCCGGGTCGGGCTGGGCGCAGCGTCGGACCGGGCGGTCTCGGAACTGCCCTATGGCGACCTCAAGCGCCTTGAGCTTGCGATCGCGCTCACGAACGCACCGGCGCTGTTGCTCATGGACGAGCCGACGGCGGGCATGGCCCAGGATGGACGGACTGCGATGATGGACCTCGTGGACGAGGTCGTTGCGTCCGACGGCGTCGCGGTGCTGTTCACCGAGCACGACATGGATGTCGTGTTCGGTCACGCGGACCGGGTGATCGTGCTGGACCGGGGCAGGGTGATCGCCGAGGGCGATCCGGATACCGTTCGCGCCGATGCCAATGTGCGTGCGGTCTATCTGGGCGACGACGAAGCGACGGGTGCGGCATGAGCGCGCCGGCGCTGCGCATATCCGGCCTCGATGCCTTCTACGGCGCGGCGCAGGCCCTGTTCGGGCTTGACCTGGAGGTCCCTGAAGGGTCCGTGACGGTGCTGCTCGGGCGCAACGGCGCCGGCAAGTCGACCACGCTCAAGGCCGTGATGGGCCTCGTCGATTGCGGGGCCGGACGTGTTGAGGTCGCGGGCACCGACGTTGCCGGCTGGCCGGTGTACAGGGTCAGCCGTCTGGGTGTCGGCTATGTGCCCGAGGACCGGCGCGTGTTCGCGGGACTGAGCGTGGCCGAGAACCTTGTGGTGGGCACAAGGGCCCGCCCGGACGCCAGGGTCACCTGGACCGACGAACGGGTGTTCGCGCTCTTCCCGAAACTGGCGGAGCTGCGCGACCGCACGGCCGGGCAGCTATCGGGCGGCGAGCAGCAGATGCTCACGATCGCTCGGACACTAATGGGAAACCCGGACATCGTACTGCTCGACGAGCCGTCCGAGGGGCTGGCGCCGGTGATCGTCCAGCAGATCGCCGAAACCGTCGCGGCGCTGTCGGGTCAGGGCCTGACCGTGCTCCTGTCGGAACAGAATGTGCGTTTCGCCTCGCGCGTCGCCGACCGCGCCGCCGTCATCGAGCGCGGCCGGATTCTGGTCTCCGGCGACATGGCGGAGATCGCGGCGGACCCGGCGGTCCGAGACGCCTACCTCACGCCCTGACCGGCTGCGCTAATGGACCTGGAAGGACGCGGCGACCGGCCGGAACTTCGGCGGGGAAATGATTTCCACATGGCCGACCCGCACCGAGTGCAGCGGCCCGTCGAGGTTTTCCTTCCAGAAATCGAGGAACTTGTGGAGCTTCGGGAACTCCGGCGGGTAGTCGAGCTTCTGCCAGACGAAGCTCTGCAGGATCCCCGGATGATCGGGCATGTGGTAGAGAATTTCCGCGGTGGTCATCCGCCACCCGTCGAGCTGCAACGCCATATTCCTTCGCATCGATTACCTCACTCGCAAAAAACGAATCACCGAACGATAAGAATTATCCGGACCGAATCTCGCACCGACAACTGAAAAATTGTTTAACTTCAATTGATTAGCACCGATCTGCCGAGAGTGCTGCCAGACGGTGCAAACTTTTTTTGCAATCCCGGGAACCTGCGCTGTTGACGCGCCAACAGCGGATCACTATCTGTCTGGCACTCGCGCAATATGAGTGCTAGCAACCTGGCTGGGT
>JAEPNS010000407.1 GCA_017643325.1 Alphaproteobacteria bacterium
GGCTGGAGTTCGGGAACACTTCCATGCAGGCCTTGCCGTTCATCTCCTCGTTGACGCGCTTCTCGAGCAGCGAGGCGGCAATCCCCTTGGGGTGCTTGTCGGTATTGGTGACGTGGCTGAATTTGATGACGATCTCGCCGTCGTCGCAGGCGGCTTCGGCGGGCGCAGCCGTGATTGTCATAGCGGCCGCGATACCCGCGACCGTACCGATCATGAGTGCTTTCATTGGGAGAATCTCCCCTCTCCGTTTCTTGTCCGTGTCCGGTCATCCGGAACACGTTCCTGCGACCATAGCTTGGCCGCGAAGACGGCGGGTATCCGCCTTTGGTGGGAGAGTTCGCGCGTACCTAGAGGGTCGGAGGCATGGCAATGCCGAGCTTGTCGGCCTCCGCCTTCAGCCGGTCCCAGGTGCCGGCCGGCAGCGGAATGCCGCTTTTCGTGCGTTCAGCAAGTACCGCGTCGCCCCGTTCCCCGGGTGCATAAATCTCGTCAACACCGTCCGCGCGGGGCAAGCCCTTCAGCCCGGCGGCCAGCTTGTCGATTTCATCACGGTAGGTCGCAAGGTCTGTAAAGGCGGATATATCGATCGCCGCGCACAGCCCGTTCTGCCGGTACCCGAATGGCTTCGCATCGGGGCGAATATTGGGTTCGACCAGCGGGTTCGCCGCGAACAGGCTGACCAGACACTCGATCATCATCGACAGGCCCGAGCCCTTGGCGCCGCCCAGCGGCATCAGCGTCTCGACGGCATCCGCATCGTTGGTCGGATTGCCCTCTGCGTCCAGGCCCCAGCCGTCGGGGATCTGGCTGCCGGTATCCCGCGCGGCGAGGATCTTGCCCATCGAGGCGGTGGCCGTGGACATGTCGAGGACCATCGGCGGGTGATCGCCGCCGGGGACCGCGATCGCAATCGGGTTGGTCGACGCGCCGGGAACCTTGGCCCCGTAATACGCCATCATCGGCCGGGAGGCCGTAATCACGATCCCGGCGAAACCCTCCCGCGCCGCTTGCAGGGCGTAGTAGCCGATGGCGCCGCCATGGGTGATGTTGCGCACGATGCACCAGCCGACATGGCATTCGCGCGCGCGTCCCAGTGCCTCGTCCATCGCTGCGGTCAGCGCGACGGGCCCCGGTGCCCAGTCGGCGTCGATGGTTGCGATGGCGCCGGCGCGCTGTTCGACCGTGATGTCCGGCTTGGCGTTGATGTTGCCGTTCTTCATGTACTCCGTGTAGCGCGGGATGCGCAGCACCCCGTGGGAGTCCATGCCGCGCAGGTTGGCCCAGACGAGCATGTCCGCCCAGACCTCGGCATGGTCCTCGGCGACGTTGGATGCCTGGAGTACTTCCTTGACGAACGCCTTCAGGGCGTCCGCTGAAACCAGGCGCTCGGTCATAGATTCGCCTCCGCGAGATAGGCGCTGGCGCCGCGGGTCGATGCGTCGCGTGCCGGCCACCGGTCCTCGGCGACGTCGCGGTGGAACCGGTCGATGGCCGCGTTGAACCCGTCCGGCTCCTCGAGATTGATGAGATGCCCGCTCTTGGGAAAGACCACCAGTCCCGATGTGGGGATCGTGCGTTTCAGGAACACGTTGGTGTCGATGCAGGGCTCGTCCTCGTCGCCGATCATCAGCAGCGTAGGAACGGAGAGCGCCTTGAGGTCATCCGCGAAATCGTAGAGCGACGGGCGGCCGGCCTGCACGCGCCGGAGGGTGAAGGCCGAACCCCGGGGCGAATGCTCCGCGAAATGGTCGGCGAACTCCTGCCAGGCGCCGGGGTCCTTGAGCTTGAGTTGCGTGCGCGTGGCGCTCGCAGCGAAGCCCGGCAGGTCCAGAGATTCCTGGGCGATAATCGTATCGGCCAGGTCCCGGGTCTCGTTCAGGAACAGCTCGCGGGTTGGCGGAAAGGAGCCGGAGCCGCCGCTGGCCGCGACCAGCGTCTCGATCCGGTACGGGTGCGCCATCGCGAAACGGAGGCCGGTGTAGGCGCCCATGCTGAGGCCAACGACATGGGCCCTGTCGATCGCCAGCGCATCGAGCACACCCAGCAGGTCGGCCGTGGAGAAGTCCTGCCCGTAGGAATCCTCGTCGTCGGGGATATCCGACGGCGGGTAGCCGCGCGCCGAATAGGTCACGCAGCGATAGCGCTCCCGGAAGTGATCGACCTGTCCGCGCCACGAGCGATGGTCGCCGCCGAACTCGTGCACGAACACCAGTGCCGGGCCGGATCCTTCCTCCTCGACCCAAAGGCGCACGCCATTGACCTCCAGATGCGCCATGGCGGGCTAGAGCTCCGCGCGGACCAGTGCTGCGCCGGCGCCGAGCGC
Organism: Alphaproteobacteria bacterium; assembly: GCA_017643325.1. Taxonomy (GTDB): domain Bacteria; phylum Pseudomonadota; class Alphaproteobacteria; order UBA6615; family UBA6615; genus JABJAG01. The sequence continues at coordinate 2,324 of JAEPNS010000407.1, forward strand.
CTGCAGCTTGCCCTGGGAGACGGTGCGGGGCAGGGGCACCATGCCGCAGTTGGTGCAGGGGAAAATCCGTTCCGGCGAGGTGTACTCCATCGCGGCACGGATCACCTTGGCCACCTCCTCCGGCGCTTCGGGTGTGAGCGTTGTGACGTCGATGGCGCCGACGAGCACATCCTTCCTGCCGTCGAGCAGCTTGATCACCTCGATGGGCACGCGCGAACCGGCGAACTCCAG
>JAEPNS010000408.1 GCA_017643325.1 Alphaproteobacteria bacterium
TGGTGTTGATCCCGTTCTGGATTTCGCTGACCGCGTCGTTGAGTTGGTCCAGAACGGCGTTTTGGGTGTTGAAGAACTGCAGTTCGAAATTGGGGCCGGCGGACTGCTGGGCTGTTTGCACAAAAGATTGCGCAAAGCTGTTCTCACCCCTGACGAGGTTCGTAACAGCGAGTGCCTGGACAATGCCTACCACCTTGCGATTCCTTCGCGTCGTGTTGCGCTTGTGCGCACCGGACTACTTGTCCGCGTGTCCCATTGTCCGTACGCCGCGTTAAGAAATGATTTCGAATTCATCGAAACCCGCCTAGCGCAGGAAGTTGATGAGTGACAGGCCCTGGATCTGGGAGAGGGTCTGGTACGACGCCTGCAACACGACCTGGTCCGACTGCAGGCGCGAGATCACCTCGGCCTCGTCGATGCCCTCGACCTCTCCCTCTACGTCCGCGGCGTAGTTGATGAACCGTACGTGGTTCTCGCGTGACGTCGACAGCAGGTTGAGCGGGCCGAGGACACGGCTTCGCAATTCCGTGATGGATTCGGACGAGGTCGTGGGGTCTGGGTCGATCACGTTTCCGAGCATGACCCGCACCCGGTCGAAGACCTCGCCAAGGTACGCGTCCGCCGGCGCGGTTTCAGGCAAGTTGGCGACTGCGTCCAGCCCGATCAGGAGTTGCTGGATCGAAGTCTCGTCGGCGTTTATGCCGTACGTGACGCTGGTCCGCTCCGAGATTCGGATCGACGATCCGCCCGAATCACCCTGGTAGTAGTCGTTCTTGGGCGTTGCCAGCATCTGTGACGAGTCGAGTCGGCTGACATAGTAGGTCCAAAGGTCGGGATCTTCCGCGACAAACTCGTCCAGGGTGGGATTGGCCAGGTCCGCCGGCAGTGGCGCGGTCGGCGCAACCCCGTTCTTGTCGAAATAGACCTGTTCGTAGAAGGACCCCTGCGGATAGCCCGCCGCGCCCAGGACGTCGGCGCGATACTGTGCATAGAAGGTATCGTCGACGGTTGTGGCGTCGGCTTCGATCAGGCGGACAGGCGTGTAGGTTGCACTGCCGAGCGAAACCGCCGGACGATCGACCCTGTCGCCAGAGAACAGGTAACGGTTCCCGTCCTGCGCATTCAGATGCTCGATCAGCAGCGCGCGGGCGTTGATTGCGTACTGCCGCGTGTCGATGTGGTTGCTGCCGGGACCGTTGGTTGCCGTCTCGAGGCTCGAGCGAAGTTCGCGGGCGATGTTCTCGATGCCTTCGAGGTTTGAATCGATCAGGCCGATCCGGCGCTCGGCCGTCTGGATTGACTGGATATACTGTTCCGCGCGCATACGCGCGGCTTCCGTCGACAGCAGTCGGCTCGCATCCTTCGCTATGCCGGAATAGGTCTGGGCCTTCTGGCCGGTGGCGAGCTGGATGTTCGCATCGTACATGCGCTGCTGAGTTTGCAGCGCGTGAAACATGGTGAGCTGTTGCTGGGCGAATGGCGCGACACGGGTCATGGCCGGGCTCCTAGCGGATGATACCGATCAGGGTGTCCATCATGTCGCTGACCGTCTGGGTCACGCGCGCGGATGCCTGATAGGCGTTCTGGAGAATCATCAGGTTGGACATTTCTTCGTCGATGTTCACCTGGCTGAGATTGGCCGCGCGGGTACCCAGCGCGGCCGCGTAGCTTTCCTGCACGTCGAACTGTGCCGCGATGTCGCTGGCCTGTGTCGCGTTCATCGAAACGATGCTGGCCGCGTAGCTGGCCAGCGTCATGGTCGAGACCGGCAGCGCGCCCGCGGCAGCCATGGTCTGGTCGCTTGAGAACACACTCGCAAGATTTTCCAGCGCGGAATTGTCGCCGGCGGACAGCGCCACGTCGCCGACAGCCAGCGTCGCGCTGTTCGACAGCTGGCCTGTGGAGAGGAGATTCGGGTTCGACACGATATCGCTGCGAACGGCCATCAGGGCCGAGGCGCCGACTTGCCCCGCGCGCAGACCGAGCGTGCTGGTCAGGCTACCCGAATCGGCGATGAAGTAGTTGCCTCCGTCGGTGTCGGTGAGGTTCAGCCGGAACCGGCCGTTCTCCTCCACAACATTTGCGGAAATGCTCTGCCCCGCCAGGGCGGCGGTGATGTTGGTCGCGATCGTGTTGAGCGACTCGCCCACGCCGTACGCGACCGCGGTGGTGCCGCCCGGGTGCGTGAACGTCAGGGTTCCTGACTCGCCGAGCGCGGTCGTCGCGCTGCTCGTGTGGTTGGTCGTGTAGCGCGTGTAGTCGCTGTTGAGCGTCATCAGGTCGTTGAGGCCGAGAAACTGGGAAAGTCCGGTCGTCGCATTCCCGGTCGAGACCGCGCTCGTCATCTCGTTGACGGCAATGCGATTGCCACCCGTCGCGGACAGCACAAGGTTGCCTTGCGCGTTAAGCGAGGCGCTCGCGTTGGTCATGCCATCGATCGCGGTGACCAGCGCCGCGATATTCGCAATGCCGCCGAGCGCGATGTCACTATTCTCGACGACAACGCCATCGGAATCGACGATCGAGACGCGGAATGTGCCGCTCATCGTCGG
>JAEPNS010000409.1 GCA_017643325.1 Alphaproteobacteria bacterium
GAGCGCGCGCTCGTAGTCGCGGATCGCATCGCGGGTCCGTTCGCCGATGGCGCCGTCGGCGGGGCCCGGATCGAACCCGAGCCGGGCGAGGAGCTGCTGGATTTCGACGATCTGTGACCGGTCCGGTCCGGCGCCGGTCGCGGGAACGGCAGACGTATCCGGACGCGCGGCCTCCGGCGACGGTGCGGCCTCCGGTGGCGGTGCGGGCGGCGGCGGCGGTGCGGGCGGCGGCGGGGCCGGGGGGCTGGCGGCGGCAGCCGGTTCGTCTTTCGGCTTTTTCGGCCTGGCGGCCGGCGCGATGTTCTCGGAGACGAAATGCGAGACGCGACGGTTCACGCCCGCGCGCTCGTCGGCTGTCAGGCGTGCGGCGACCTGGTCGCCGCGCTCCGAAGCCTCGGCCACGCCATTCGCGTCGGCCACGCGGTACCAGAACAGCGCGTCGATCAGCGATTCGTGTGATTCCGGGGACGTCGACAGGATGTTGGCGAGCGAGAGCTGCGCTTCCCCAATATTCGATTCCGACGCCCGCCGCAGCCAGTTGAGCGCAACGTCGGGATTGCGGTCGATCCCGCGCCCGGCGGCATAGGCCGCGGCCATGGCCATCTGTGCGCGGCCGTGGCCGTTCTCCGCGGCGCTGTGGAACCAGAACAGCGCTTCGGTCGGATCCTGTTCGACGCCGCGGCCGGAATCGTAGAGGACGCCGAGATTGTACTGGGCGCCCGTGACGTTCTGGGTCGCCGCGGCGCGCAGCCATCGGGCCGCCTCTTCGTAGTTCTGCGCCACGCCACGGCCCACGAGGTAGCGGATGCCGAGTTCGTTCTGCGCGGACGCGACGCCGTCGTTTGCGTCGCGCAGCAGTCTCACAAGCTCGGGGTCTGCCTGTGAACTGTCCGCGGGTGCGGGCGCGCTGTCCGCCGGGCTTTCGCCCGCGGTCGTGTTGCCCGGGCTTGTCGACGGGTCGCGCGGCGCGGGCGGGGGCGCCGGTGCCGGCGCGTTCGCCTGCGGAGGTTCGCTGTCCGGTGCGGGCGCGGCGGGCGGCGGGGGCGGCGGGGTGGCGGTTTCAGCAGGGGGCCGGGCGGTGTCCGGGGCGCTGCCGCGCTCGCCGCCGATCAGACGCGCCACGAACTCGGTGGGATCGAGCCGGTCGGCCAGGGCGGACAGCGAGATATTCCTGCGATCCTCCGGCGGGACGAGCTGGAACCAGGCGAACGCGGCCATGCCGGCGCCTGCGAGCAGGAGGATGAGGACGACGAAGAACAGCGGTGCCCGGCTCGGCCGGGGCCGGGGAGGCGGGGGCGGGAGGACCGGATCATAGCGCGAAGGCCTCGGCGGGGGCGCCGCGTCACGATGCGCGCCGTCGTCGAACAGTCCTGTCAGTTCGGATTTCAGGGCCGCGTCCGCGGCATGGATTTCGGCTTCGCTGACCGCGGGCCGGGGCTCCGGGGGAAGGCCGGGGTCCGGGTGCCCGGGTTCGGGGTCCTCCGGTTCCGGGTCCGCCAATTCCGGATCTATCGGCTCCGTGCCGGAATCGGGGAATACGGCCCGGGGTTCGAAATCCGGCTCGAAATCCGGTTCGGGTTCGCGGTCGGGTTCGCGGTCGGGTTCCGACACCGGCTCCTGTTCGAACGCCTGCCGGGGCTCATGAGAGCCGAGGACCGGTTCGTCGGGTTCGGGCGCCGGTTCGGAGGCTGGTTCGGGGACTGGCGGCGGTGGCGCGGCAGCGGGGCCCTCTTCCCAGCCAAACCTGAAACGGTCGCCGGATACGATCGCCGGTTCGTGTGCCGGTTCGTTTTCCGGATCGGCTCCTAAGGCGTCCCCCGGTTCGGGGGCATCCGTCGCGGGTTCCGGTGCGGGTTCCGGTGCGGGTTCGGGATCGGGTGGGGAGGCGACCGGCGCAGGGTCGTCAGGGTCTTCCGCGGCGTAATCCTGCTCGAGGCGGTCGAGCCGGACGCCGAGCGCCACGATGGAATCGTGGATCGGCGCGAGCTGGTCCGAGATCTGGTCGGCGTGGCCGGCGATGCGGGCCTCGAGGGTTTCGAGGACACGGACGATTTCGTCCGTCGTCGGTTCGTCCGGGTGCGGCGGGGGGGTGTCGGTGTTGGGCAGGTCTTCGTCGCTCATGCGTATCGCCTGATCAATCCAGACTCCGATCGGTTGTCCCGCGTCGCGGGCTGCCGCCTTGGCAGCCTCGCGCGCCTCCTGGCTGACCCCCTTCACACTCCAGAGCTTGCCGCGCGCCATGCTTCCGTCCGGCTGTCCCGTCGAACCCCGTTCCGTCCGTCCTGCCGGCTGCTAGTCCTTCCCGAACAGGCGCCCCAGCCCGCCCCGCTTCGAAGACGAAGGTTCCGAGGAAGTCTTGCTGGGGCGAGGAGAGCCTCGACTGCCTTCCTCGATTCTGTCGAGGCGTTCCGACAGGCGCATCATCGCCCGTTCGACCGGGGCCGTCGATCCGCCCGCCTTGGACTTGATCTCGTCGATCTGCTCGCTGAGGTCCCCGACCTTCTCGGCGATCGGCTTGAGGACGTCGGACGTGCGCTGCTCCGACTCCTCG
>JAEPNS010000040.1:0-13120 GCA_017643325.1 Alphaproteobacteria bacterium
CGCGGCGGGCGGTCGGCGGGACGGTCGTGGTCGTACAAACCGGCGCGGTAGAGCCAGAAGCGGCGGCCGGTTTCGTCCTCGACCCGGTAGTAGTCGCGGGTTTCGTCGTCGAGAACGGCCGTGCCGGTGCCGGGTGCCGGGTTTCGCCACCATTCGGGTGCGATGCGCTCAGGACCCTCGGCCCGCGTCACCTGGTGCAACTGTCCGCGCCAGCGGAACATTACCGGAGGGTCGTCGGGAACCGGCGCGACCGCCTCGATCTCCTCCGGGCGACTCAAAAGCCGTGGCGGGCGGGGCTGCGAGGCCTGCCATTTGCCGCCGTCCGCATTCGTGCGGCCCGACAGTGCAGGCGTGCTGGTTTGTACGCGTTCGGGCAGGTGCGTATCCCTGGCATCGAAGCGCCGTACGTTGTCTGCGCCCAGCCGTCCGGACAGGCGGTCGACCAGCCGCTCCAACTCGGCCGGGTCGCTGTTCCGGTTGCCCGTCAGCCCGGTTTGCGCCATCCGCAGGGGTTCGGCGACGGTTGCAGCCAGGGTGAGCGTCTCGACCATGGCCTCGGCAGCTGCGCTGAGCGCGTCCGGGGCGCTGGACGGCGGTTCGGGGAGGCGGTCCAGGTGTTCCCTGAGAAGCCGCATAAGGTGGTCCGGGTCACGGCTCGCCCGGCTGGTGCCGGCCTCGACCGTGTCGACCCGTCCGCCGACCCGGTACAGGCACAATTCCAGCCGCCGTGCGCCCTGTTCCGCACGCGCCATACGGTTGCACAGCGCCTCGGCGAGATTGCGTACGGCTGCCGCGATATCCTCCTCGCGGCCCAGTGCCTCGGGAAAGGCGGTACGCAACCGCCAGACGGGGGCGGGCGCGCGCGGCGAGATCGGCTCGTCGCGACGTCCGAAGGCCTGGTCCAGCCGCCGCCCGGGCAGTTCCCCGAACCGGCGCGCAAGGCCGGCCCGGGGCAGGCCCGCGATGTCCGAGATTCGGCGCAGGCCAAGCCGTTCGAGGGAATCCAGCATGTCGGGCGGCAGCCGCAGAGCCGCGACGGGCATTCGCGCCAGGGTCTCCGTGTGCCGGCCCGGCGGGACAACGATGTTTCGCGATCTCGCGGGCTTCCCGAACCGGGCGGCAGCCCAGGCTGCGCCGGTGGTGTCGGCCAACCCGGCCCTTGCCGCATACCCGACCCGCGACAGCCGTCCCGTGAGGTCGTCCAGCATGGCGTCCTCGCCGCCGAACAGGTGGGCGCAGCCGGAGACATCGAGCCAGATCCCCGCCGCGCCACCCGGCTCCAGTCCCGACGCTGCTGTCCAGGGCGTATAGCGGCCGCACCAGTCAGCCAGCGCGTCGAGCGCAGTCATGTCTCCCTCGGGGTCGTGGTCGAGCACCGCGACGTCCGGCGCCAGCGCGCGGGCGTCGGCCAGTGTCTGGCCCGGGAACAGTCCGGCCCGGCTTGCCGCCAGGGTGACGGCGGCCAGGCGCACCGCGCCCCCCTCCGGCGCCGCCAGGACCAGTTCGTCCGCGGCGGACTCGGGCGCGACGCGATCAGGCGCTGCGGAGGCGCCGGAGGCCCGGGCCACGGCTTGCCGCCGGTGCCTTTCTCTCAGTTTCCTGCGGCAGCGGTCGGTCGCGAAGCGGGGGAACCAGAGCGAAACCACCCGCCGTTTTGCCGACTGCATCTCCATCCCTGCTTGGGTCTGTGCGCTCATCTCTCCATTCCAGGTCCCAGGTTTTCGGGCGTCCCCCGCGTGCACGCAGCAGTTCCGCCCGCCAGCGCGGCCGGCCCGGGAGGCGCCCGGGCAGCCGTTCGTCTTCGTCCGCGGGGCTGCCGGGCAGGGACGATACCCGCCAGCGACTGACACTGGCCGTCGGCGGCAGGGCCGCCCCCCGTGGCGCCCGGCGCAGCAGCAGGCCCAGCCCGTTGCCGGCCTCGGCGGCGAGCTGCAGCCGGCGGCTGGCGGTCAGGTCCATCTCCTCGATCTCGGCACAGACCAGCCCGACGGCTGGCGCGCGCAGGGCTTCCTCCATGGCCCAAAGAGCGGTCGCGCCGAATTCGCTTCCCGAGGGAATCCGAACGACGACGAGGTTCGCCGGGTCGAGGCCGAATTCCAGCAGCCCGGGGCCGTAGAGGCTCTCGCGCCGCTCCAGCCGCGGGGCGATCCAGACGACGGGCGCGGCGCGGGCGGCCTGCGCCTTGCCGGCGAGCGCCGCCGCGAACCCCGTGACGGCTCCCTGAAATCCATCCTCATGCTTTGCTTTAAGGAGATATTTCGTTGCTTTTTCAGATTTCTGGGGGATTTTCCTCAGGTCGCCGTCGAGGATTTCATGGACAGCGCCGGCCGCCAGGCCGCCCCATGGCAGGTGCCCGTCGAGTTCCGCCACGCCGAACGGCAAAGCCTCCCCGCTGTCGTCCGTGCGAACGCCATTTCCGCTCCGCTCGAGAGCGGCAATACGGCCGCGCAGCCGCTGCAGGATTTTGGCATCCGCAGGCACCCGTTCCGATCTCCGGTGACTAATTGTTCTTGTTTTGTTCTAATTTCAGGGAGCAGGTGAGTCAATCGGCAGCAACACAATGGTGCGTCTGCCGACGGGCCTTCGACTGTTCACCGGCGGGTGCCGTCATGCGCCCGCGGCCTCAATCATCGTTCCCGCCTTCGCAGGCATGACGAATGTTGAGCAGATTTACTGCGCCAGCCGCAGGTTCGTCAGTTCGTTGCCGATCTCATGGAAGACGTCCTGCAGGTCGTCGTTCGACGGCGAGTTGAAGTAATGCGCCGGGGACGTCGCGCAGGAGCGGTAGAGATCCTGGGTGGTCGTGTTATTGAGCTGGAAGGTGATCGCGAAAATGATGATGCCTTCGGACTTCATCGCGTTGCAGACCGTGAGCAGGCGTGTGTTGATCTCGGTCGTGGCCGCCCCGCCGTTGGTCGTGCCCAACCGGCCCTCGCTGACGCGTCCATAGGCAGTGTAGTCGGCGTCCGGGTTGTTGGGCAGTCCGGTCGGCCAGTCGTACCACTGGTTGACGCCGTCCGTGAGGATCACCGCGACCTTGTCCATCAGCGGGGTGTCGTAGTCGAGGGGAAGTTCGGCCGGTGTCGCGCCGCCCCACAGGCCTTGCCAGGTGGGTGAGAGCACGCGCCAGCCCCAGGCGAGGCCGAGGTTCGCCATGGTGCCACCCCGGTGCCACGGCTCCATCAGGTCAATGGCATCCTTCACAACGGTCTTTGAGGCGCTTAGCGGTGTGATCGCCGGACCACATCCCAGGTTCGGGCCGAGCCCGTTATTCTGGGCGCCGTTGCTTTCGTCGATGTTGGCCCAGTCCCAGTCATTGTCGCCGGTGCTCGGCGTGTAGACACCGAGGGTCGAGGACCAGTACTGGTGCACGAAGGCCTGGGCCGACGGGAGGGCGTCGTTCTGGTCGAACGGGGCGGGCCGCGCCTCAACGCAGCCCTTCCAGGTGATCGGTGCGAGCGCCTGCCAGTCGGACGGATTGATGTCCGGTTGCGCGCCGGAATTGTCGGTCAGTGCCTGGTAGGGCAGGCCATCATAGCTGGCGAACTCGTCCTCGGTGTAACTGGTCGACGCCTCCCAGACCGGTGGCAGGTAGTCCGCGGGATCCCATGCGTCCAGCCACGCCGTCCGGCCGCCACCGATGTTCACGGTGGCTGCGTAGGGGACGAGTGCGACCCAGAAGTCGTTCACCGTCTCGTCGTCGCCGTAGAGGATGTCGACAAGGTCGTGGGCTGCATCGCGCATCGCCTGGATCTTGCCCCCGGAGCGCATCGAGCCGGTGTTGTCCATGATCAGTGCCAGCTCCATGCCGCGCACCGCGCGATGGACGACGGTGTGCGCGCTCACGGTGATATCGGAGAAGCCGAGCACCTGCATGAACGAGGTCGGCACGTTTGCGGTTGCCGTCAGGGTGAGCAGGCCCTCGCTCTCGTCGGCATCGATCGTCGGCCCCGTGACCTGGGCGCCCATGTAGCCGGGTGGAAAGTTCGCCTCAAAGAACTGGACAATGTCGGCGTCGCGGTCGGGTTCGAGCATGGCGCGGCCGCCGGCAAGGCCTGCGGAGTCCAGTGCCTGGTGGAGCTTCGACTTCACCATGTATCCGCGCGCCGCGTCTGTCGCGAGGCCGACGAAACCCACGAGCGGCACGATGCCCACCGCGACGAACGCCGCAACAGCGCCACGGCGATCGGGCATCAGGCGGCCAAGGCAGTAAAGCAGGCATGACAACAGGCGCATAGGCATCTCCGTTGCGCCATTACTTCATTCTATATGTGCGGATTTCAAAGCCGATTTGCTAAACCGCCAACAATTCGAAAACTCTATAATCATATGTTTTTATTGAAGAAAAAATGGATGTAAATTTGGCCGGAAATTCAATGAAGTTTGCTGATATTTTTCTTTGATATCATATACAAAATGAAAACAGGTTCGACATATGTAGTAATGATTTCGAATTCAAATTATCAAATGTAAAAGCCTTTCTGAATATTGTGATCGAACATGAATTTTAACCCCTCCTTAATCTCCTCGGGACGATAGTCCTCGCGTCACTTTCGCGTCCAAAAGGAGATATGCGATGTACCGAACCCTCAAGAATTTGTCCCGGGACGAGTCCGGCGCGACCGCCATCGAGTATGGCCTGATCGCCGCGCTTGTTTCGGTCGCATCCATCGGCGCGTTGACGCTGATGGGCGGTTCTCTCGACACCATGTTCACGGCCGTATCGGGCCAGCTGGACACGGCGGTCAACAACATGCCCGGCGCCGGCACAGGCGGCGGAACGGGCGGCGGCACCGGTGGTGGCACCGGCGGCGGCACGGGTGGCGGTACCGGTACGCCGTAGGCACCGGTTCCCGGTCCGGCGGACGGAGGCCAGGCAGGCCCCGTCCGCCAACCCCGGCCATCCCACACGAAAGACCGACCGCCATGACCCCTGACCTCACACTGCAACTCGTGCTGCTCGCCGCCTTTGGCGGGCTGGCCGTCACGGCCACAGTGACCGACGTTCGCAGTTTTCGAATTCCCAACCGCATCAGTATCGCGATGGTTGCGCTTTATGCGGCCTACGCATTGGGCGGTTTTGCCGATCCGCGCAGCGGATTGCTGGCTGGCGGGATCGTTTTCGCGGCCGGCGTGTTCATGTTTGCGCGCGGCTGGATGGGCGGTGGCGATGTCAAGCTGCTCGCAGCCGTCAGCTTATGGGCTGGCACCGAGCATGTCCTGCCGATGCTGCTCATCGTGACGGCCACAGGCGGCGTGATGAGCGCGGCGGAATGGATCCGCATCGGTGGCTTCAGCCGCTTCCTCCTGCGTTTTCATCCGGCCATGAGCGGCTCGCTTCCGGTGTCGCAGGTGCGTGACCAGGCGGTGGTGCCCTATGCCGCTGCGATCCTCGCGGGGGCGCTCTATGTCGGCGTATCCCACCTCCTCACATTGGCCTAGCCCGGAGATCGACAGATGAACATGCGTTTGATTGCCCTCGTGCTCGTCGCGGTCATCGCGGCCGGCGGCGCTATCTTCGGCGCGAACACCTGGCTGGCGAACCAACGCGCGGAACTTGAAGCCGCGAAGCGGAACCAGGTCCAGGTGAAGAAAAATCACACCCGCATTATCGTGGCAAAGAAGGCTCTTCCTGCCGGCACGCTGATCAAGAAAAACCAGCTGCGCTGGCAGGCGTGGCCCGATGCCGGTCTTTCCGAGGCCTATCTCGTGAATGGCGAGGTCAAGTTCGAGGACCTCGAGGGCACGGTCGTGCGTCTCGGGATCGCGCCGGGCGAACCTCTCACAGAGGCCCGTGTTGTCCGGCCCGGCGAGCGGGGCTTCCTTGCCGCGGTGCTGCGACCTGGCTTTCGGGCGATCACGGTCGGCGTCAACACGACCAGTGGCATTGCCGGGTTTGTTTTCCCCGGCGACAAGGTGGACCTCATCCTGAGCCACAGCGTGGGTCGGGAGGGCAAGAATGGCCGTGTCCGCCGCGCGTCCGAGACGGTTCTGGCGGACGTCCGCGTTCTGGCGATCGACCAGTCGACCAACGACCAGGCGGAGAAACCGAACCCGGCAAAGAACGTCACCCTGGAGGTCACGCCGAAGCAGGCGGAGATCGTGTCGCTCATTTCGGACATCGGCCGGCTGTCTCTCAGCCTGCGCAGCCTGCAGCAGGACGAAGGTGCGATCGATGGGGTCGCGGACACCGGGGACGCTGTGAACGAAGCGGCTGAGCCCGAACTGAACCCTGTGCTCGCGAGCCTGATTGCCGGCGAAGAGCCGGAGCGCAGTCTTGGACACACCTGGGACAGCGAGGTCAGCCGGTTGCTCAAGGCTCCGCGCTCGAACGCCAACCGTCACCGTGTACAGGTCGTGCGCGGCGGGCAGGCTGCGTTTGTGGAATTCAGCCGCAGCGGTTCCGTCGAAAGCGTCGATCTCGAGGAAACCGGCGAGGACACGGAGGGCGGGCAATGATCATTTTCTGGATGAGGCGTTTCGCACCCGTCGTCGGCCTGATCACGGCGATGACCATGTTCCTCCTGACCATGGCGGGCACGCAGGCACTGGCCCAGACGAGCGTGCGCACGGTCGGGCCGGGAATCGAGACCATCGAGATCGAGGTCAACAAGGGTGCCTTGGTGCGCCTGCCCGAGCCGGCCTCCGCCGTGTTCGTTGCGAACCCGGACTATGCGGATATCTCGATGAAATCGCCGACGCTCGTGTACGTCATGGCGAAACGCACAGGTGAAACGTCGCTGTTCGCGCTCGACTCCCGGGATTCCGTGCTGGCGAACGTGAACCTGATGGTCACCCACAATGTCAGCGCGTTGAGCGCGTCCCTGCGGTCGATCATGCCCGACACGGCTATCGAGGCCAGGTCGGTCCCGGGTGGCCTGATGCTCGCCGGGCTCGTGAATTCCGCCACCGAATCCGAGGAGGCGCGCCGGATCGCGGCACGGTTCCTGGCCGAGAACGAGGTGGTCGTGAACCAGATCCGCGTCATCGGCCCGAACCAGGTGAATCTGCAGGTGCGTATCGCCGAGGTCTCGCGCGATGTTCTCAAGCGTCTCGGGTTCAACTTCGATGTCCTTGCGGATGTGGGCGCCTTTTCGTTCGGGCTGGCCTCCGGCCGCCAATTCCTCAACACCGCGCGCACGCTGGTGACCGGCCTGCCGGACACCGGGCTCGCGCAGGCGAACTACATCACCGACTCCCTCGATGTCGCGGGCGTGGTCGACGCGCTTGAGACCGAAGGGCTGATCTCTTTGCTGGCAGAGCCGAACCTGACGGCATTGTCCGGCGAGACGGCGAGCTTTCTTGCCGGCGGCGAGTTTCCGGTGCCCGTCGTCGACGATGACGGTGAAATCAGCGTGACCTTCAAGCCGTTCGGCGTATCGCTGGCCTTCACGCCGACGATCCTGGGCGCTGAGCGCATCAGCCTGAAGGTCCTGCCGGAGGTCAGCGCGCTGTCATCGTCAGGTGCGGTCAACGTGAACGGTCTCAACATCCCGGCGCTCACGACACGGCGCGCGAACACCACCGTCGAACTCGGCAGCGGACAGAGCTTCGCGATTGCGGGGCTGCTGCAGGCCGACAGCAACCAGAATGTCAACGAGTTCCCCGGGCTTGCCGATATCCCGATCCTGGGAGCGCTGTTCCGCTCCACGGAATTCAACCGCCAGGAAACCGAGCTCGTAATCATCGTCACGCCCTATCTCGTGCGGCCTGTCTCGACCAACGCGCTTCTGGCGCCAACGGACGGCTTCGAGATTCCCGACGATTTCGACCGGGTGATGAAGGGCGAAACCCAGCGGCAGAAGGCAGCGCCGAGCGAACGCGTGGTGCAGACACCGGACTATGCGGGCGATCTCGGCGCCGGCGGATTCCAGATCGATTGAGGCAAGAACTATGCGACGCACACGAACCCTCAAACCCCGGCGCATTTTTACCCGCCGGAAGTACCGGATCCACGCGCTGCTCGTGGCGGCCGCCGCAATCGTGACCGGTTGCGCACAGGACCTGTCGGACTACTCGGCGGCCCAGTCCGCCAAGGATATCCAGGTCCGCTGGGTTTCGGTCGACCACCCGGTGCTGTTCGACCCCGGCTCCAGCGTTCTTTCGGACAGCGAAAGGTTCCGGCTGGATGCCTTTGTGGCAGGGCTCGCCTTGCGCGACAGCGACCGCTTTGTCGTCGATGTCGCGAGCGCGGATCGTCTCGCAGGGGCACGAGCAAACGCGATCGTGCAGAGGTTGCGCCAGCACAAGCCCGGTGCCCGGGCAGCGCAGGTGTCGCAAGGACAGGCACCGGCACGCGGCGTGCGGCTCGTCGTCGGGCGGTATGTCGCTCTGCCGCCCAATTGCCCGGACTGGTCGCGCCCGTCGGCGTCCAATCCGGGTAATGTCAATGACAGCAACTTTGGCTGTTCCCGGGCGACAAACCTGAGCCTGATGATCGCGGATCCGGCCGACCTGGTGCGCGGCCGCAATCTCGCGCCGGGTGACGGCGAGGCGCTGTCGCTCGGTATCCGGCGCTATCGCGCTGGCCAGGTCCGTAATCCGGCCGTCATCGAGACGAATGACGAGTGATGTCGGTCGCTGCTCTCGATACACGCCGGGATTCCGGGGTCAGCCTCGCCGCCTTCGCTGCGGACGCGGAGACGGCCGGTCTCATAGACCGGGTGGCCAGCTTTCATTGGCCCGGTGCAACGGTGCTCGAAGGAGGACTGGGCGCGGCGGCTACCTATCTCGGCCAGACGCGCGCGCCGGACCTTCTTGTGGTGGATCTGGGCGACAGTCCGGAGCCGCTTGAGGAGCTTCTGACCCTCGCGGATTCCTGTGAGCCGACGACCCAGGTAGTCGCGCTCGGCACGGTCAACGATTTGGGCCTGTACAAGCAGTTCGTTGCCGCGGGTGTGGCTGACTATCTGGTCAAGCCCGTCAACGCCGACGAACTCGAGACCGCGTTGCTCGCGGCGGCGTTCCGGGAACATCAGCAGGATGACCCCGCCGATGTGCCGCTGGGAAAGGTGATCGTCACCATCGGTGCACGCGGCGGTGCCGGGGCGACGACGGTCGCGACAAACGGGGCGTGGACCCTCGCCGAGGAGTTCGGCCAGAAGGTCGTGCTCGTGGATCTCGACCTGCAGTTCGGTTCGACTGCGCTGTCTCTCGATGTGGTCCCCGCGGGCGGAATGATCGAGACATTGCGCAACCCGGACCGGGTTGACGGCCTGTTCATGGCCAGCGCGCTGGTGCCGAAAACGCCGAACTTCTCGATCCTCGCGGCCGAGGAAGATATCGGTCGCGACGCGAGCTTCAATGCTGCCGGCGCCGACCGGCTTGTCGCCGAACTTCGTCGCAGCTTCGGCTGGGTCTGGGTCGACCTGCCGCGCGCGCTGTGTCACCTGAATGCCGGTCTTCTGACCGAGGCCTCGCATGTCCAGATCGTGTCCGACCTGTCGCTTGTCGGGATGCGCGATACCATGCGCATCGCGAATTTCTGCGACGGTCTGAACCGGGAAGCGGAAATCGGCGTTGTCCTGAACCGTATCGGCAAGGCGGGCGCGATCTCGGCCGCGCAATTCGCCAAGGGTGTCCCGAAGCCGGTCATCGCGCGTCTGCCGGACGATCCCAAGGCCGTGAACGCCGCAACGTCCGGCAAGCCACTGGCGGAGGTCGCGGGTCGCGGCAAGCTGACCAGGGCGGTGCGACAGATCGTGGAGGATATCGCACCGCATCCCGAGAAACGCCGGGCCCTGCTGCTGCCGTTCCGGCGGAGGGATGAGGAGGACGACGGATGAGCTTCGGCCGGAAATCCGAATTGTTTCCGGCCGCGCCAGCTCGCTTGAGAGAAAACGTGGTTGCGTTCGCCGATGCCGGCACAACTGCAGTCGGGGACGAAGCCCCGGGCGTCGCGGAGCGGCTCGCCATGGTGGAAGCGGTCGTTGGTGCGATTGAGGATGGTCCGGAGGGCGCGCGCCTTTCCGACGCATCGCGCGGCGAGGTCGCGTCGATGGCGACGCGGATGGCGGAGGCGACGGGCGGGCGGGCCTTCAAGCGGCTGAACCCCATCGAGCAGCGTGATCTGATCACGCAGGTGGTCAACCGGGTCTACGTCGCCCCGGCGCGAGAGGCGCCGCCGGAATCTGAGCCGGAAGAGGCGCCGGTCGCCGAATACACGATCGACGACATCAAGACCGAGAAGCGCCAAGTCTCCAAGGTAGTGGAGGAGGCGCGGCGCAAGGTCCAGCCGGAACTGGTCGAGCGCATCGACGTCAGCACGGCGGTCACCCTGCCGCGCGACGAGCTGGAAGCACAGATCGCCGATATCGTCACCGAAATCCTCCACGAGGAGAAGCTGCAGCTGAACCAGTTCGAGCAGCAGGACCTGGTCAAGGTGCTGCTCGACGAGATGCTCGGTCTCGGGCCGCTGGAGCCGCTGCTCGCGGACGAGGATATCACCGACATCATGGTCAACGGGTATGACCAGATCTATATCGAGCGGTTCGGTAAGCTGGAACTCACCGATGTCGCTTTCCGCGACAACAAGCATGTGATGAACATCGCCACGCGGATCGTCTCGCAGATCGGGCGGCGCGTCGACGAGACCAACCCGCTCGTGGATGCGCGCCTCGCGGACGGCAGCCGCGTCAACATCATCATTCCGCCGCTGGCGATCGACGGCCCGTCGATCTCGATCCGGAAGTTCGCGAAGAAGAAGATCACGCTCGACGTGATGGAGAGCCAGGCGAACCTCTCGACGCCCATGGCCAAGGTGCTGCGGATCGCCGCGCGGTCGCAGCTCAATATCCTGATTTCCGGCGGGACGGGCTCGGGCAAGACGACCCTGCTCAACGCGCTGTCGCAGATGATCGACCATGGCGAGCGCGTCGTGACCATCGAGGACGCGGCGGAACTCCAGCTCCAGCAGCCGCATGTCGTGCGGCTTGAGACGCGCCCAGCAAACCTGGAGGGGCACGGCGCGATCAGCATGCGCGATCTCGTCAAGAACGCGCTGCGCATGCGCCCCGACCGCATCATCCTGGGCGAGGTTCGCGGATCGGAGGCCGTCGACATGCTGCAGGCGATGAACACGGGCCATGAGGGCTCGATGTGCACGATCCATGCGAACCGGCCCCGCGAGGCGCTGACCCGGCTGGAGAACATGGTCGGGATGGCGGGCATCAACCTCCCGGCCAAGGCGGTGCGCACCCAGATCGCGGCCGCGATCGACATGATCGTCCAGGTCAGCCGGATGCGCGACGGCGTGCGCCGGATCACCAGCATCATGGAGGTGGTCGGCATGGAGGGCGATATCGTGACCACGCAGGAACTGTTCTCGTTCAAGTACGAGGGCGACGACCCGTCCGGCCGCCTCATCGGCACCTACGAGTACGGCAACGTGCGCCCGCACTTCATGACCAAGGCGGAATACTTCGGACTCGGGCGGGCGCTGAACGAGGCGCTGCAATGACGATGAGCACCATGTTCGGGACCTACGACCCCGGGGTATTGCTGATGATCGCGGGCCTGGCCGTTGCCGTGGCGGCGGTCGTCCTGTTTGGCGGTATCATGGTATTCGGCGGGCAGCGGCAGACTAACCGCCGGCTCAACGAGATCGCGCAACGCTGGCAGCCGAACGCGTCAGCGCCCGGTGCCCCGACCGTGCGCATTTCCCAGAAGGACAGCTCGCTGCCGTCCGTCGACAAGCTCCTGAAACAGCTCCTGCCGCGGCGCGACATGCTGCGCCGGCGGCTGCGCAAGACCGGATACGGGATCAGCGTCGGCCAGTATGTGATGAGCTGCGTGGCCGTGGGAGCCGTATCGGGCCTCATCCAGGTCTTCTTCTTTGGCGTCGCTGCACCGGTCGCGATCCTCGGCGCGGTCGCCAGCGGGCTCGCGTTACCGCACATGACCGTCGGCTGGCTCGGCCTGCGGCGGCAGAAGAAGTTCACGTCCCAGTTCCCGGAGGCGATCGACCTGATCGTGCGCGGGTTGCGTTCGGGCCTGCCGGTTATCGAATCCATCATGACCGTGGCCCAGGAAATGCCGAAACCCGTGGGCGAGGAATTTCGCACGATCGCGGATGCCGTGCGCTTCGGCCAGACTCTCGAGGACGCGTTGTGGGACGCGGTGCCGCGGATCGACACGCCCGAGTTCAAGTTCTTCGTCGTCGCGATCGCCGTTCAGCGCGAGACCGGCGGCAACCTCGCCGAAACCCTCGAAAACCTGTCCGACGTGCTGCGCAAGCGCCGCCAGATGAAGAAGCGGATCAAGGCCATGGCGTCCGAACCGAAGGCCAGCGCGTGGATCCTCGGCTGCCTGCCGTTCATCATGTTCGCGATCATCTTCTTCGTGAACACCGGCTACGTGATGACGCTCTTCACGGACCCGCGCGGGCCTACGCTGATCGGGTTCGGCCTGCTGAGCCAGTTCATCGGCATCGCGATCATGGCGAAGATGGTGAGGTTCGAGATATGACCCCGGCCGAACTGCTCCCGATCCCCATGGAGGAGGCGGTGGTCTGGCTCGCCGGGCTGTCCGCATTGTCGGCCGTGCTTGCGGTCTGGCTCGGCCTGGTCGCGCCACGCCCCATTCGCGCGCGGATGAAGTCGCTGTCCGACCGCCGCGTCGCCCTCCAGCGCGCGCGCCTGACACCGCGTTCGCACCCGATGCGCATTCGCGGCCTCAACATCGCGACGGGCGTGGTCGACCGGCTGCGGCTGCTCCAGTCGAGCCAGGCCCGGCGCATCGGCGAGAAACTGCTGCAGGCGGGCTGGCGGGGCAAGGACGCGATGGTCCTCTACCTGTTCCTGAAGTTCGCGCTGCCGCTGGTGTTCGGCCTCGTCGCGGTCCTGTTCCTGTACATCCTGCCGGTGGCGGAAATCCCGGACATGACGCGGCTGATGTTCGCGCTCTTCGCCGTGCTGATCGGGGCCTACGTGCCCGATGTCTTCACGGCGAACACGATCTCGCGCCGGCGCCAGAAGATCACCAAAGCAATGCCCGACGGGCTGGACCTGATGGTGATCTGCGCGGAGGCGGGGCTGAGCCTCGACGCGGCGCTCGAGCGGGTCGGGCGCGAGCTTCGCCAGTCCTGGCCCGAATTCGCCGACGAGATCAGCCTGACCTCCAT
>JAEPNS010000040.1:13130-15042 GCA_017643325.1 Alphaproteobacteria bacterium
GAAGATCTCGGGCATGCGCGGGCTGGTGAACACGCTCGCGCAGACCGAGCGTTACGGCACGCCGCTGTCGCAGGCGTTGCGGGTCCTGTCGGCGGAGATGCGCCAGAACCGGCTGATGAAGGCCGAGGAGAAGGCGGCCCGCCTGCCGGCGGTGCTCACCGTTCCCATGATCATCTTCATCATGCCGGCGCTGTTCGTGGTGCTGATCGGCCCGGGCGCGCTGCACACCATCGACGCACTCCGGGACGTGCTGGGATGAGCGCGTCAGCGCCCCGCGCGGGCGTTCTGCACGCTGATCGCGCCGTTCGGACGGGCGGACGCGTAGGCGCCGACCGCCGCCACGCGGGCCGCGTGATCGGGGATCGCCGCCACCGTGCGGTAGAACGCCACCGCGCGCTCGGCCGACAGGTCGTCGCTGTCCTCGCGGACAATCTCGTTCGCGCGCGCCGTGTCGCCGGACAGGGCGTAGGCGATCGCCAGGTTCGCCCGGTGGCGGGCGCTGGCGCCCGGAATTTCGTTCGCCTCTTCGAGAACGGCAATCGCTTCGGCGGTGTCTCCCGACAGCGCGAGCGACAGCCCGAGATTGTTCAGGAGCTTGAGGCTTCTCTCCTCGGCAAGACCCGCGCGATACGCTGCCTGCGCCGCCACGGGGTCTCCGAGCATGTCGTTGGCAACGCCCAGCCCGTTCGCGAGGCGCGCGCTCTCGCCGGCCTCGGCCGCCATCGCAAACTGCTCGACGGCAAGGGCCGGCTGGCCGAGCGCCACGAGGGTTTCGCCGTAACCGACCCGGGCGTCGAAGTTGCGCGGTTCCAGGCGCAGCGCGCGGTCCCAGGCGTTGCCGGCTTCCCGGTAGGCCCCGACGCCGTGGAGAACCCGGGCGAGGCGCAGCAGCGGCTCGACATTGAGCGGGTCCAGTGCATGGGCGCGTCGGTAGACCGGGATCGCGGCCGCGAGATCGCCCGCATCGCGCGCGGCATCGCCGACCCGCAGCATGGTGTCCGCGCCCCCGCCGACGACGGCGTCGGTATGGGCGGTCGGCGCGCAGGCCGACAGGAGCAGTGCGGCCGCGATGGCGAGCCGGGCAGGGCGGTGTTTCAGGCGATCGGCGAGGGACATCCGAAGGTCTCCGGAAAGTGAAAGGATAGGCGGATGTTATATTCATCTCAGTTATCAAAAACTGAACGTCAACCATCTGTATTAAATAGAATTTTCGGAAAATTTCGACAGGACGAGTCGGGGTCTGCCGCCGTCGAGTTCGCCCTCGTCGGGCCGATGTTCGTCATCACGGTCCTGGGGATCATGGAGGTCGGCATGATCCTGTCGACGGAGGCCCTGATGGAGGGCGCCGTCCGCGACGCGGCCCGGTTTGGCGTGACCGGCCAGGATGAGGCCGAGCGGCTTGAAATCATTGAGAATATCATCTCCGAGCGCACCATCGGGCTGGTCGACATGGATACGGCCCAGATCGACGTGCTGACCTACGGCAGTTTCGACGTGATCGGCGCGCCGGAACCGTTCGTCGATTCCGCGCCCTACAACGGGGTCTACGACCCGGGCGAGACCTATTCCGACATCAACTCCAACGGCCAGTGGGATCCCGACCAAGGCCTCGCGAGCGCCGGACAGTCGGGCGAGGTGGTGCTCTACCGCGTGACCTACAACGCCCCGTCGATGACGGGCTTTCTCGATCACCTGATCGGCGGCGAGGACAATGCTGTCCAGCTCGTCGCCAGCATCGCCGTGCGAAACGAGCCCTACGACCTCGAAGACGGCGACGGGATCGTGGAGTAGGCGATGGGAAATACAATGATTTCAGGCCCTAACACCAATCGTCACCCCTGCGAAGGCAGGGGTCCATTAACGCAGGCGGTTGCCCGGGTCGATATCGGCGTCAATGGGTCCCTGCCTTCGC
>JAEPNS010000410.1 GCA_017643325.1 Alphaproteobacteria bacterium
TGTCGACCTACACCCGCCTGATCGGCGACCGGCTCGGCATTCCGCCGTCGAAGGTGCGCCTTATCGAGGGCGACAGCCTGCACGCGCCGCCGGGCACGCCGTCGGTCGCCTCGCGCTCGATGATGATGGCGGGCAGCGCCATGGCGGTCTCCTGCGACACGGCCATCGCGAAGGGCCGCGCGCTGGCCGGGCATGTGCTGGAAGCCTCGATAGAGGACGTCGAGTTCGCCGACGGCGCCTTCCGAATCGCCGGCACCGACCGCGAGATCGGGATCCTCGAGCTGGCCGACCGCATCGCCTCCATGGACCTGCCCGAAGACCTCGCCGGCGGCATGGACGCGACCGAGAAGTTCGAATCCCCGCAGATGACCTTCCCGAACGGCACCCACATCTGCGAGGTCGAGATCGACCCGGAGACGGGCGAGGTCGACGTGGTCGGCTACGCCGCCGTCGACGATGTCGGCAACGTGTTCGACGAGATGGTCGTTGAGGGGCAGATCCACGGCGGCGTCGCACAGGGGCTGGGCCAGGTGCTCGGCGAGCGCGTGGTCTATGACGATGACGGCCAGCTCGTGACCGGTTCCTTCATGGACTACTTCATGCCCCGCGCGGACGACCTGCCGACGATGGCGGTCGGGCACCACTCGGTCCCGGCGACGACCAACCCGCTCGGCGCGAAGGGCGCGGGCGAGTCCGGGGTGGCGGGCGCGCTGCCGTCGGGCATGGCGGCGGTGCTCGACGCGCTCGAGAGCGCCGGTGCGGGGCGCATCGACCTGCCGATGACCCCGGCGCGGGTCTGGGCCGCCCTGAACGCGGCGCGATAGGAGGCGAGACATGGCACGCACGGAAGACATCGAGGTCACGCTGCGCGACGGATCGAGGATGGGCGCGCATGTGGCGTACCCGGACACGACCCCGGCGGGTGCGATCATCGCGATCATGGAGATCTGGGGCGTCAACGACACCATGCGCTACCACGCGCAGGAGTTCGCCGAGGCCGGCTGGATCACGCTCGTGCCCGACCTGTTCTGGCGCATGGAGCCGGGAGTCGAACTGGACGACGCCAACCCGGCGCACTGGGACAAGGCGCTCGACCTCTACTACGACTTCGACTACGACCTCGGCGTCCGCGACATGGAGGACACCGCCGAATTCCTGCGCGGGATCGAGGGCGGCAACGGCAAGGTGGGCACGGTCGGCTACTGCCTCGGCGGCAAGATGGGCTACCTGATGTGCTGCCGGTCCGACATCGACTGCGCGGTCGCCTATTACGGCACCTACATCGAGCATTCGATCCGCGAAGCGCCGAACCTCTCGAAGCCGTTCGTGCTGCACCAGGCGCTGGCCGACAAGTGGGTCCAGCCGGAGGTGTGCAAGCTGATCGAGCGGCGGCTGTCACCCAACCCGCTGGTCGAGATCCACAAGTATCCGGGCGCCGACCACGCCTTCGCGCGTCACGGCGGGACGACCTACAGCGCGCCCGAGGCCGAGCGCGCGCTTGAACTGTCGGTGGAATTCTTCCGCCGTCACCTCGGCTAGGGGAAGCCCTACTGGGCGGGCGCCGCGTTGGCCGCCTGCATCGCGTTGAAGGCGGCGGTGAAGCCGCTGAGCGAGGCGTTCAGCACCACCGACGAATTCGGCGCGGCGGCCGGCACGATGGTCACGGATGCCCGGTTGCCCTTTTTCATCGCCTCGAGTTCGGCCGGCGTCAGCGCGATCCGCACGATGCAGCCCGCCTCCGTGCACCAGGCGAAGGGGTAACGCTTGGCACCCGCGGAATCGATCTGGAGCCCCAGCTGGGCCTGCAGCAGCGTCTCGAGCGGCGTCACGACGACCATACCGGCCGCCGCGGCCTGCCCCGGCGCGATCGAGAACAGGTTCACCTCGGCCGTCGGCGTGCCGTTGGCGTCGTTGAGGCGCTGGAACATCTGGCAGGGATCGGGGCCGTCCTGGCGCTCCAGGCAGCGGATCTCCCAGGCCCCGTGCGTCTCCTTGACGTAGGTGTTGCCGCCGGTCTGGGCCTGCGCGAACGCGGGGCCCGCGGCCATGAGGGCGACCGCAAGGGCGGCCATGCGCAGGACTGTTCCAAATGTCATCGTTTTCCTTGCTCCGCTTGCGCTTTGCGTACCAACGCCGTCGCCGGATCGCGGTTCCGGTCCGGAAACCGGCGCGAACCGAATGGCCTGTCCCACGTTGCATACATATACGCGCCTGCAAATGAAAGGGGATGGGCATGTCGGACAATGTTTACGCGGTCACCGAAATTGTCGGGTCGTCGACCACGTCGGTCGAGGATGCGATCCAGGGAGCGATCGCCAGGGCCTCGGAAAGCCTCGACAACCTCAACTGGTTCGAGGTCGTGGAAACGCGTGGCCACATCGAGAACGGCAAGGTCGCGCATTACCAGGTCACGCTGAAGGTCGGCTTCCGCTACGAATAGCGCGGCATGACGCGCACCAACCTTCTTTTCGGACTCTGGCTCGTCGCGAGTCTCGTCTGGCTGGCGTTCGCCTTTGTCGCGCTCGACATCGGCGGCCAG
>JAEPNS010000411.1:0-2254 GCA_017643325.1 Alphaproteobacteria bacterium
GCTGCTCCATCATCTCCAGCCCGATGTCGATGCGCGGCGCGACCGGCAGCGGGCGCAAGGGATCGGCCGTGAGCGCACCCGCACGCACCACGTTGATCCCGCCCGGATGGGTGCGCAGCGGCATCACCACCCCGTCGTCGGCGACCAGCAGTGGCGGGTCCACCGCCTTCTGCGCCGCCTTCAGCGTGGTCTTGCTCATCTCGTTGAGCATCTTCTGGTCCGGCAGCGCGTTCCAGCCCGGCGCGCGGCCGTAGACCTCGCCGGAATCCTTCGACCAGCGCGGCACCATGTAGGGCATCTCGTGGTAGCCGCCGGTGGCGATCACCGCCTTGTCATTGAGGCTCAGGTAGTAGGACGCAAAGGCGAAACCCGGATGGCCTGCGCCCGCTTCGTGTGCCGGCTTCACGCAATGGAGGAAATCGAGGCTGCGCTCGCCCTTGTTCGCCGCGAGCGCCTCCGCGACCGCGCGGCCCGCGCCGTCGCCCCAGACCTGGTGCGCCTGGCGGGCGGTGAACGCGAACTTGCGGAACACCGTGTCGACCCGGCCCTCGGCACTCTCCGCCACATGGATCTCGCCCAGCGGGCGAGCCGAGAACAGCAGGCCCTTGCCCGGGCGGTCGCCGATGTAGAGCGCCGCAGTGCCGAACGCGACCTGGTCCAGATAGACCTCGTGGATCTGCGGCGCGAAGTTCGCATCCGGCGCGTTGAACGCCGCGTACAGCGCGTCCTCGACCCCGCTCAGCCACTGGACGACCGCCTCGTCGTCCGCCAGCTCCGGGTCCTCGGCCCGCAGCGAGAACCAGCGAAGTGCCGGGTTCGTCAGGAACGAATGCAGCGCCGCGGCCAGCAGGTCGGCGGCCTGCAGCCCTGTCGTGTCGTAGATGCGCGCCATGCGCTTGCGGCCGGGCGTCGCCTGGCTCGCGAAGTCGCGCCGCCCGAGAAGATGGTCCGCGATCTCCTGCCAGGCCGACTGGAAGGCCTGGCGGCGCGCGGCCACGTCCTCCCACTGTCGCAGGAGTTCCTCCGCGCTCCCTGAAACCGGTTCGGCCATGGGCGTCGTCCTTTGTCGATATGAGGGGTGTCGGTCCGCGCGGGCGCGGTGGTAATCAGGACACGTGCTGAAGCTTCTGCAGAATCTGACCGCGAGCCTTGCCGTCGGCATTGCCATCGCCGCCGTGCTGCTCGTCGGGTTCGAGCTGGCGCTGAAATACGTGCCGGCGGGCCAGGGCTATTTCCTCGCCGAGGGCGGCAGCGAACGCCGCGCCATCCGCCTGCCGCTCTTCCCGCCCCACGCGCGCTACGTGTCGCGGCCGCCCGCCGAGTATCTCAACGCGCGCACCGAGGGCCTGGACGCGCGCGACTATGTGATCGAGACCGATGCCGACGGCTTCATCGAACCCGGTCGCATCCATGCCGATGCCGACATCACGGTCGCATTCCTCGGCGGCTCGACGACCGAGAATTTCCTGGTGCCCGCCGATGCGCGTTTCCCGCATCTCGCGGGGCGGAAGCTGGAAGCGTGCAGCGGCAGGACGGTCAACACGATCAACGCCGGGCGCAGCGGCATCACCTCGATGCACTCGCTGAATATTTTCCTGAACACGGTCGTGCCCGCCCGGCCGGCCATCGCCGTCATGATGCACAACATCAACGACTACGCGATGCTTCATCACGAGGGGTCCTACTGGAACGACCATCCCGGCCGCTCGCTGCTGACGACCTTCTCGACCGTGCCCGATGCGCGCGAACCGAAATTCGTGCGGCTGGCCAACCTGCTCCTGCCGCGCACGGCAAACTTCGTCGCGCACCGCTTCCGCGGCGCGGCGCCGGCCGCGACCGACCCGCAGGCCGCACGCTGGGCCACGCCGAAACCGATCGAGGCCGGCCGGATCACGCGCGACTTCGCGAAATCGCTCGAAACCTTCGTGCACGCCGCCCGCGCGTGGGGTGTGCAGCCGGTCCTGATGACGATGCCCGACCGCTGGCCGGCCACGCTCGCCGACGCATCGAAGACCATTCACGACTTCATCGACCGCAAGGTCTTCGCCATCGACGACTATGGCACGTTCACCGCCGGGTTCGACGCGATGAACGACACCGTCCGCGCCACCGCCGCGCGCCTCGGCGTCCCGCTGATCGACCTGGCCACGGCCATCCCGCCGTCGCCGGACCTGATGTTCGACGCCGTGCACTTCAACGAAGCGGGCTCGGTGCTGGCAGCAGATGTGGTCGGGCAGGAGCTGTGTGGTTTTGT
>JAEPNS010000411.1:2264-2513 GCA_017643325.1 Alphaproteobacteria bacterium
ATCAACCCCCAAAGCAACGTGAAACCTTGAGAATGAAACGCCGAGATTTTCTCGCTGGAACTGGAGCTAGTCTCTTGCCGGTTCCCTTATTCGCAAGCGATCCACCGAATGTGTTGGTGATTATTGCGGACGACATGCGATCTGACCTTTTGGGAATAGCTGGGAACACAACTATTCAAACCCCCAATCTGGATCGGCTCGCTCGTGATGGGCGATACTTTACGAACGCGTTTGTAACGACGTCGGTTT
>JAEPNS010000412.1 GCA_017643325.1 Alphaproteobacteria bacterium
GGCGATCCGGGCCGTCACGACGGCGCGTTGTTCCTTCAGCATCTCGATCCGGGTCAGGTCAGGCTCGTGCTGACCGAGTTCCGCCCGGAGGTCGCTGTCGATCTGCGCCTGCAGCCTGCTCAGAGATTCCAGCCGGTCTTTCCGGACAGTGGGACGCATTTCCATCGCGATCTGTCGATCCAATCCGTTCCTGTTACGAGAGATTTGGTAATCCGGATCGATCAAAAAAGACAAATGAATTAGATATATCGATAGAAAAAAACTATATTTAGTGCGTACCATCGCGGGAGACGGCCTTGAGCGACAGCGGCCCGACGCTGAAACAGCTTCGATACCTCGTGGCGCTGGCCGATGCCGGGCAGTTCCGGCTCGCGGCGGAGCAGTGCGGGATCGCGCAGCCCTCGTTGAGCGTCCAGATCCAGAACCTCGAGGAGACCGTGGGCTCGCGCCTGCTCGAACGGCGCCGGACAGGTGTGATCCTCACGCCGGTGGGCCGCGACATCGTCGCGCGCGCCCGCCGGGTGCTTCTGGACGTGCAGGGGATCGTGGATGCGGCCTCGGTGGCGGCCGACACGCTGGCCGGCACAGTCCGTCTCGGCGTGAAACCGACCCTCGGCCCGTACCTGCTGCCGCGCGTGATCGCGGAGCTGCAGGGCGCGTACCCGGATCTCAAGCTCTACATCCGCGAGGACGCGCCGCACGAACTGGAGGCGGAGCTCATCCGCGGCACCCACGACGTCGTCCTCGCCCAGTTGCCGGTGACGTCCGCGGACCTCGTCGTCGAGCGGCTGTTCCGCGAACCGGTCTACCTCGCCGTCTCTGCGTCGCACCCGCTGGCCGCACGGACCGATGTCGGCATCGGGGATCTGCGCGGGCTGCCGATCCTCTCGCTCACGCCGGACTACCACCTGCACGACCAGGTGCATGCGCTGTGTGACGAGTTCGGCGCGAACCTTGTGCGTGACTACGAGGGCACGAGCCTCGACGCCCTGCGCCAGATGGTGGCGATGGATATCGGCGCGACCTTCCTGCCCGCCCTCTATGTGCATTCGGAAATCCGGGACAACGCCGACGTGGTTGCGTTGTCGCTGCGCGAGCGCCGGATCACGCGCTCGATCGGGCTTGTCTGGCGACGGACCGCCGGCCGGGCTCCGGCCTACCGGAATATCGCGGACATCGTGCGCCGCGTGGTGCGCGAGGAGTTCCCGATGCTGATTCGCGAGGGGTGAGGCGGACGACAGGTCAGCCGCGCCGCCAACGGCTCCAGAGGGCGAGCGAGATCAGCATGGCGACGGCCGACACGATCGCGAACACGAAGAACGTGTCGCGGAACGCGAAGGCGGTGGCCTGCGCCGCGATCACGCGCCCCAGATAGAACTTGGCGACGAGGCCGTCGGTCAGGGCGGGCAGGCCGCCCGGGATCAGCATGCCCTGCACCGCGGACAGCAGGTCGCCGGACGCACTGTTGGCCTCGGTCTGGGTGGCGACGAGCAGCTCGCTGAAATAGGCGGTGCGGCGCTCGATGTAGATCGCGAGCAGGTTGATGCCGAACGCGCCGCCCATCTGGCGGGTGAAGTTCAGCATGCCGTTGGCGGTGCCCATCTTGTCTGCCGGCGCGGCGGCGAGCCCGGCGGCCGTCACGGGCGGGAACAGCATGCCCTGGCCGATGCGCCCGATCACGACGAGGATCGCGAAGGTCCAGAAGGCGGTGTTGGCATCGGCGAAGCCCATCACCCAGGTCGATGTCGCGAACAGGAAAAACCCGATCATGAGCAGGACATAGGGCGGATAGCGGTCGGCGAGCCGACCGGCCAGCGGCAGCGCCGCCCCCATCGCGAGCCCGCCCGGCACGAGCACGAGCCCGGCCTGCAGCGGGGTGAACCCCTGCACGATCTGAACGAACACCGGCTGCAGGTAGAACGAGCCGAACAGGCAGGCGCCGATCAGGAAGGAGACCATGTTGGCGACCGCGAACTTGGGGTTGCGCAGCAGGCGCACGTCGAAGATCGGGTCGGCGACGCGCGTCTCCCAGTAGACGAAGGCGGCGGCGGACAGGGCGCCGAGGCCGAGCATCGCGATCACGAAATTCGAGTTCCAGCCCTTGAGCTGCCCGTTCGAGAACCCGGTCAGGCTCGCGGTCAGGAATGTCGCGACGAGGAGGAAGCCGAACCAGTCGAGCCGCGTGACCTTCTCGTTCCGGTCGCGCCCGGGCAGGACCACGGCGGCCAGCATCATCGAGGCGAAGGCCGCCGGCAGTGCCACGTAGAAGGTGAAGCGCCAGTCGAAGGCGTCGATGGCCACGCCACCGAACCACGGCCCCAGCCCGGGGCCGAGCACGAAGCTGATGCCGAACAGCCCCGCGACCATCGCCCGCTGGGTGGGCGGGAACACCGCAAACATGACCATCATCGCCAGCGGCAGCAGGATGCCCGCCGTCAGCCCCTGGATCGTCCGCCCCAGGACGATGGTGTTGTAGGCCTCCGCCGTGCCGCCGGC
>JAEPNS010000413.1 GCA_017643325.1 Alphaproteobacteria bacterium
GTGCCTCGACTGCCACAACAACCTGACCGACCATATCGGGCCGCATGCGAGCTTCAGCGCGAATGTGAACCTGGAAGCCGGCTGCCAGGCCTGTCACCAGGAACACCAGGGCCCGAAGGGCATGCTGCCGGGGGTCGAGATCACCGAGCTCGGCTGCATCGCCTGCCACAACGGCGATGTCGAGACGGGCGACGGCGTGACGCTCGCGAAAATCCCGTCGATCGCGAACCACCCGGCCTACATCCTGCCGACGCCGCCGGCGACCGGGCTGAAGTTCTCGCACGCATCGCACCTCGTGCCGCAGGGCAAGCGCGGTCCGACCGGCGCCCGGGTGAAGCTCGGCTGCGTCGATTGCCATACGTCCGAGAACGACGGCGCCGATATGGCGCTGCCGTCGTTCGAGACCGCGTGCCGGTCCTGCCACACGCTGGCCTTCGCGTCGGAGGATCCCGGGCGCAAGCTGCCGCACGGGTCCGCGGCCAAGGTGCGCGATGCGGTGTTCGCCTTCTACGAGGCCGTGGAGGCCGGCGAGGTCGACGTGCCGGAAATCGTCGCGCCGGAACGCCGCCGGAGGCCGGGCCGGACTGCGCCCCGGGCCGAGGTCCCGGCGCTGGATGTTGTGCCGGCCGCTGTGCGTGCGGAGCGGGCACTGTCGGGGCCGTCGGTGAAGGGCCAGTGCGCGACCTGCCATGCGCTCGAGGACGGCGCGCAGCCGTCGGTCTGGGAGGTCGAGGAGGTCGCGTTCGTCACCGACTGGATCACCGGCGCGGCCTTCTCCCATGCCGACCATGTGGACGAGGCGACCTGCACGTCGTGCCATGCGGTCGCCGCGAGCGAGAAGGTCTCCGACGTGGCGATCCCGGCGATGGGAAGCTGCCTCGAATGCCATGGCAGCGCCTCGGACTTCCCGGAGGTCGAGAGCACCTGCGTGACCTGCCACGAGTTCCACGGCACGACGGGCGCCGGGGCGTCCCTGCCGGACGACGGCATCCACCGGTTTGCCGCACGCGAGCCGTCCGCGCCGGCGCGCGACGACCTGCAGGGCCGGCTGGCGGCAATCCTCGCCGAGGCGCGACAGTAGCCCGCGCGGACGCGGCTCTACCGACCGACCATCCCGAACATTTCGTCCCCGAACTGTGCGCGGGCCTCGTCGTGCATCGGTGCGACGGCGGCGCGGAATTCGGCGCGCTCGTCGTCGGTGAGCTCCACGATCTCGCAGTTCTCGTCCTCAAGCGCCTGACGCGAGATGTCCTCCTCGGCGACGGCCAGCCCGCGCTGGTACTCCGTCGCGTCGCGGACGGCCTCGTGCATGGCCGCGCGCATCTCCTCCGGCCAGCCGTCCACGCTCTCGCGGTGCCCGTAGACGCCGCGCGACAGGTAGAAGTGTCCGGACAGGGTGTGGAACGGGTGGTGCTTGTGCACCCCGTAGGTGACCGTGTTGGCGAGCGGGTTTTCCTGGGCGTCGAGCGTACCGGCGACCACGCCCTCGATCGCCTCGGTCAGGTCCATGCGCAGGGGCTCCGCGCCCAGCATCTCGAAGGTGCGCACATGGGTGTCGCTCGGCAGCATCCGGATCTTCATGTCCTTGAGGTCGGCGGGAAGGTGGATCGGGCGCAGCCGGTTCGAGATGTGGCGGAAGCCGTTCTCGAAGTAGCCGAGCATCCGGTAGTTGTACTCGCGCTCGATGCAGGCGTTCAGGTGCGCGCCGAGGTCGCCATCGAACGCGCCGCGGGCGTGGTCGAGGTCGTCGAACAGGAACGGCAGGTCGACGAAGCCCAGTTCGGGCACCCGGTCGGTCAGGTAGCTGGTGGACTGGTAGGACATCGTGAGGATGCCGCACTCGGTGAGCCACAGGATCTCGTCGGCACGGTAGCCGAAGTCCATGATGTTCCAGACATACTTGATGTCGACGCCGTTGCCGAACTGGGATTCCAGCCGGTCCCCGATGAACTTGAGCGCGCGGCTGTGGGTCGTGGTCGGCGGGCCGTAGCCGCCCATGCGGATCTGGATGGGATCGGATGTCACGGAAGCGTCCTCAAGGATGTGGTTACTTGGAGTCGAGCACGATGGTCACGCCGGTCTCGCCCCGGGCCAGGCGATCTAGATGGAATTGCGCCAGCGCGCAATCTTCGCCGTCGAGTGCGCCGCGCAGTGCCGTGTCGGCGTCGTCACCCTTTGCGAGCGCCGCGAAGGCGGTTTCGTATTCCGGCGTGGGCCTGCCCGGCGCATAGACCCGCAGTGGCGTCGAGCGGCCCTTGAGCACGATGTCGCCGATGGGGCGCAGGTCGGTCTCGCCTGCGGCCCTGGCCGTCACCTCGCTGATGCAGGTCGTGGTGCCGAGATACTTGTTCGCGCCCTCGAGCCGCGCGGCGGTGTTCACGGTGTCGCCGATGGCCGTGTAGTCGAACCGCCGGTCGCCGCCGATGTTGCCCACCACGGCGGGGCCTGTATGGACGCCGATCCGGGTGATCCCGAGCCCGATCTCTTTCG
>JAEPNS010000414.1 GCA_017643325.1 Alphaproteobacteria bacterium
CCCGACTGGTTCCTGGAGATCTCGCCCCACGGCAAGGTCCCGGTGCTGAAGGTCGGCGACGAGATTCTGTTCGAATCCAACGCGATCGCGGAGTACCTCGACGAGGTCGTGCCGCCGCGCCTGCACCCGGAGGACCCGCTTGAACGGGCGAAGAACCGGGCCTGGACGGACTACGTGCCGACCTTCGCCAGCGCGATGAGCTCGATCCACTACGCCACGTCTCAGGAGGCCATGGAAAAGGCGGTCGCCGACGCGCCGGAAAAGCTCGCCAAGATCGAGGGCGCGCTCGAAGGCCGGGGCAACGACGGCCCTTACTTCAACGGCCCGGACCTCGCGCTGGTGGACGCGGCCTATGCGCCGTTCCTGCAGCGCCACCTGTTCGTGGACAAGGTGCTCGAGAACCACATCATCGACGACTACCCGCTGACCAAGGCCTGGGCGCAGACACTGCTGGCCGACGAGCGGGTGACAGGCGCGGTGCCGGACAACTTCGAGGAGGAGTTCATCGCAAGCCTGCACCGGCGCGGCTGCTACGCGGCGCGCTTCTACGACGCCGAAGCGGCGGAGTAGTCTTGGCCGAGGACAACAAGACCACCGACAACCCGGGCGGCTACCGGCCCGACGACCCGCGCTACGGGCTGTCGGGCCAGGCGCTCCTGGACTACTACCTCGCGCGGCCGACCCAGTTCTATATCCGCAGCAACTACAAGGCGGACGCGCTGGAGCGGCGCGAGGAAGCGATGGCCGAGCACCTCGCTCACCTGCGGTCCAATGCCGACCGCATCCAGTTCGCGGGTCCGGTGCTGGCCGACGACGGCGAGACGCCCATCGCGACCATGAGCATCGTCCAGGCCGACGACCGCGCCGCCGCCGAGGCCTTCGCGGCGGCAGACGGCTACGCCAAACACGGCATGCTGGAAGACCCGCAGATCATCCGTTTCATCAGTTCCAAGCGGCTCGGCCAGAACGACCGGGCCCCCGACCCGGGCAGGCAGATGTTCATCTGCGAGTGCATCGACGGCCCCGACGCCGCGCGCCTGCGCAAGGAAAGCGCGGCGGACCACCACGCCTACCAGGGCTCGATCATCGACAGGTACATCGCCCACGGACCGCTGCGCTCCGACGACGGCAAGGACCTCATCGGCAGCCTCTTTATCGTCGAGGTGGAGGACCGTGCCGCAGCCGAAGACCTCGTGAACAACGAGCCGATGACCAAGGCCGGCGTATTTTCGGACGTCCGCATCTTCCGCTGGCGCTACGGCAAGGCGATCAGCCCCTGATCCCGGAGACATCATGAGCAAGAAGATCGCGATCCTCGGATCGGGCGCCAACGGCACGGTCATCGGCGTGGACCTTGTCCGCGCGGGGCTTGACGTGAAGCTGATCGACCAATGGCCGGCCCATGTCGAGGCGCTGCGGGCGAAGGGCGCGGTCATCAACATGCCAGACGAGACAATTACCCAGGAGGTCGACGCCTACCATCTCTGCGACGTCGCGACCTTCACCGAAGACTTCGACGTCGTCCTGATGCTCTTCAAGGCCTACGACACGCCCTGGGCCGCGCGGCTGATCGAACCCTATCTCGCCGAGGACGGCATCCTCGTGGGCGTCCAGAACGGAATGACCTACGACGCCATGGTCGACGCGGTCGGAGTCGAGCGGGCGATGGCCTGCGTGATCGAGGTCGCGTCGGAACT
This sequence comes from Alphaproteobacteria bacterium, assembly GCA_017643325.1. Lineage (GTDB taxonomy): Bacteria > Pseudomonadota > Alphaproteobacteria > UBA6615 > UBA6615 > JABJAG01. The sequence continues at coordinate 1,698 of JAEPNS010000414.1, forward strand.
GCACGAGCCCGGCATCATCAAACGCTCCTCACCGCCCGACGGCGGGTCATGGTTCGCCATCGGCAGCGCCGACCCGGCGACGCAGGGCCGCGAGGAGGACATCGCCGAGATCATGCGCCATGCGGGCGAGGTCGAGATCTCCGACGACATCCTCGCCGCCAAGTGGATGAAGCTGGTCAGCAACGCCATGACGCTGGCCTCCACGGCGCTTGTCGGCCTGCCCATCGACGAGGCGGTGGAACTGCCCGGCATGCGCGAGGTGATGCTGAAAGCAGGTGCCGAGGCGCTCGCGGCCGGCGAGGTGCGCGGCCACCCGGTGGTGCCGATCTTCGGGCTCGGCCCCGAGGACGTGGCGAACACCAACCAGCTTCTGGAAACCCTGCACGACAAGCTGATGTCCTTCACCCGCCCCAACACGCTGACGACGGTGCTGATGGACCACCAGAAGGACCGCATGAGCGAGACCAACGACGTCAACGGCGCCGTGGTCGAGACGCTGTCCGCGAAGGGCCAGGGCGCGCCCGCGAACGCGGCTATCGTCGAGGTGACGGAGCGCATCCGCCGCGGCGAGATCGAGCCGAAGCCGGAAAACCTGGACCTGGTACGCGAGCTGGTCGCGACCTGACTGAATCGTCACTCCCGCCTTCGCGGAAGTGACGGCCGAGGGTGTTGAGGTATCGGACGCCCCAAAGACCGTGTGCCTACCCGAACTCCGTGCGGCCCTTCATCGCGTACATGCCCTCCCCGTTGGCGACCCAGACATCGACCGCGTCGTCGCCATCGGGCGCGGC
>JAEPNS010000415.1 GCA_017643325.1 Alphaproteobacteria bacterium
ACGTCGGCATCTCGGACGGGCGCATCGTGGCTCTCGGTGAGAAGCTGGGCAGCGCGGATCACGAGATCGACGCGACCGGCAAGCTTGTCCTGCCCGGCGGCATCGATGCCCACTGCCATCTCGACCAACCCCAGGCCGAAGGGCTCGCCTCGGGTGGCGCGGTCATGGCCGACGGCTTCGAGTCCGGTTCACGCTCCGCGGTGTTCGGTGGGACCACCACGATCATTCCCTTCGCAGTCCAGCACCGCGGGCAATCGCTCCGCGCCGCCGTCGCCGACTACCACCGGCGCGCGGCCGGGAATTCCCATATCGACTACGCCTTCCACCTGATCATCTCGGACCCGACCCAGGCCGTGCTCGGCCAGGAGCTACCCGCCCTCGTCGCGTCGGGGTGCACATCGGTGAAGGTCTACATGACCTACGAGGCGATGGTGCTGTCGGACGGCCAGATCCTCGACGTGCTGGCGCGTGCGCGCGAGCTCGATGCGCTGGTGATGATTCATGCCGAAAACTTCGAGTGTCTGACCTGGCTCACGGAACAACTCGAATCGGCCGGGAAGATCGAACCGAAATACCACGCAACCTCGCGGCCCGGCGTTGTCGAGCGCGAGGCGACCCACCGCGCGATCTCGCTCGCGGAGATTGCGGGCGTCCCGATCCTGATCGTGCACGTGTCAGGCCGCGAGGCGGCGGACGAGATCCGACGCGCACGTGCCAAAGGCGTGAATATTCTCGCCGAAACCTGCCCACAATACCTGATGCTGACCGAGGCCGACCTCGACATGCCGGACTTCGAGGGTGCCAAGGCAATGTGCTCTCCGCCGCCACGTGACAAGGAAAGCCAGGAAGTTCTTTGGCAAGGCCTCGGGGATGGCCTCTTTGATATTCTGTCGTCGGACCACGCGCCCTACCGCTTCGACGACGAGGGCAAGAAACGTTTCGGCACCGACGCGCCGTTCCGCAAGGTTGCCAACGGCATGCCAGGGCTGGAAACCCGCGCGCCAATCCTGTTTTCGGAAGGCGTGATGAAGGGGCGCTTAAGCCTCGAGCGATTCGTGGAACTGAACTCGACCAATGCCGCTCGTATCTACGGACTCTATCCCCGCAAGGGCACCATCGCCGTCGGCAGTGACGCCGACATCGCAATCTGGGATCCGGAAAAGACGGTGATCGTGACCAACGACATCCTGCACCATAATGTCGACTACACCCCGTTCGAGGGTATGGAGGTGCAGGGCTGGCCGGTAACCGTGGTGTCGCGCGGACGGATCGTCTGTGACAAAGGCGAGTTGCTGTCGGACACCTCGCACGGACAGTTTCTAGAATGCGGCACGCCGGGCCCGGTAAACGCGGGACGCGCCGATGAGAGTGCGCGCCCGTGGGCGTAGATCCGGTCTTCGCGTCTCCGGCGGCGCTGCGCGAGGCGGCGCGTTCAGGACAGTTCACCGCCCTGACAACCGGGCATGTACCCGGTTACGTCCAGGCGAACCTCGCGGTGCTGCCAGCGGAAGACGCCACCGATTTCATCGAATTCTGTCGCCGCAACGCGCGCGCCTGCCCGGTGCTGGGCGTCAGCAAACCCGGCGATCCGTCCCTGCCGGACCTGGGCGCGAACATCGACGTGCGCACGGACCTTCCCTCCTACTGGGTCTACCGTAACGGTCGTCGGGCGGAGACCGTCGGAGACATTTCCGGACTCTGGCAGGACGATCACGTTGCTGTCGCCATCGGCTGCTGGTTCTCCGTCGAGGACGCGCTGCAGGACGCGGGCGTGCGTCTGCGGCATGTGGAGCTTGGAATCCAGGGTGGCCTCTTCCGCACCGGACAGGAGACTGTCGCGGTCGGGAAATTCGGCGGCCCGATGGTCGCCTCGATGCGCCCTTTCGCGGCCGAGGACGTGGAAACCGTCGCCGAAGTCACGGGCCGATTCGAGCGGGTTCACGGCGCGCCGATCCATGTCGGTGCTCCCGATCGTCTCGGCATTGCCGACATTTCGAAGCCGGACTTCGGCGAGCAACTTGTACCTGAGGATGGAGAAGTCCCCGTCTACTGGGGATGTGGCCTGACGGCCCTGAGCGCGCTGGAGCATGCGCGACTGCCGCTGTTCATCACGCACGCGGCCGGCGCAATGCTGGTCACCGATCTGCGCAACAGCGAACTTGAGACCGGCTGATCGCCGGTCACGCTCGGAAAATAAAAGAGGCCCGGGTTGGCCGGGCCTTCGAAAAAGAGATGAACAAGGTCTTGGTTGCGGGGGCAGGATTTGAACCTGCGACCTTCAGGTTATGAGCCGTGATATGGTCATTTCTCAGCATTTCTAAAAATTCCGCAGAAACACTCTAACCAGTTGATATTACTGGACTATTTTAGAAATCACTTTACGCTGTCATTCGATCGGTTGCTCGCCGAAACCAGCCCTCATGATTCCACTATGATTCCAGGTATTAAGAGCAGCGCAGCGATCATCGAGAGTTAATCAGCCGC
>JAEPNS010000416.1 GCA_017643325.1 Alphaproteobacteria bacterium
CGCTGCCGATGTTCGACGGGCCGGCGATCGACGAACAGCCCCGCGCGGTCGTCGACTGCGGGGCGGGGGACGGCACCGTCCTGTGCGAGCTGTATGCGGCGATCCGCGAACGCACCGGGCGCGGCGCGGCCCTCGAGAGCCACCCGCTCACCATGGTCGGGGTCGAGTACAACCCGGTGGCCGAGCGCGTGCTCGCCGGGCGTCTTGACGCAGCGGGCGTGCCGAACCTCGTCTTTTCCGGAGATGTCGGCGACCCGGCGGCGATCGCCGCGCGGCTCGGCGAACACGGCTTCGCGCCCGACGACGTGCTGCATGTCAGCAAGTCGGTGTTCCACAACCGTACCCATCGCGGGACGGCCGGGGCCGTGGCGGGGACGTCGCGCGGGGCGTTCGTGCGTCCGGGCGGCGGCCTGCTGGCCGCGGGCGAGGTCGAGGCCGACCTGCAGGTCCTGTTCGCCGACTGGGCCGCGCATCTCGGCCGGCACGGCATGATCGTGATCGAGGCGCACATCGTTGCGCCGGAGCTCACCACGGCGCGGCTGGGGCGGTCGGTCGTGACCTCGCTCGAGGCCTCGCACGGCTATTCGCACCAGTACCTGCTGGAGATCGACGCGCACCGCGCCGCGGCGGCGCGGGCCGGGTTGCGCACGGTGGCCGCGCGCGAGTTCGGTGCGCCGTTTGCCGGCGCGCCGATCATGTCGATCGACCACTACGCCGCCTGAAGCGCCGCTCCGGGGTTCGCCAGGAAATCCGACAGCAGCGGGCTCAGCCGCTCGGTGTCGTAGAGGAAGCCGCCATGGCCCGCCGGGCTGTCGAGCGTCGCGTGCCGGCAGGGCGTGCCGTTCGCCGCCAGCGCGTCCGCGATCTCCTGCATGTCGTCGGCGGGATAGCGCCAGTCGTTGGTGTAGCTGACCAGCAGCGCCGGGCCGTGGAACCCGGCGAAGGCGTCGGCAAGCCTCGCGTGGCCGCGCGACATGTCGAAATAGTCGATCGCCCGGGTGAGGTACATCAGCGAGTTGGCGTCGATCCGGCCCGCCGCGTTGGTGCCGACCCCGTCGAGGAACGCCTCGACGGCGAATTCGGGGGCGAAGCCGTAGTCGGGGTCTTCGCCGGCGACCCGGCGCAGGCCGAACTTCGCCTCGAACACCTCCCGGCTCATCCAGAACAGCGCGCCGAACTTGGCCGCCAGTCCGAGGCCCGCGTCGGGCGGGGCGCCGTCGTAGTAGTCGCCGCCGTTCCAGTTCGCATCGCTGCGGATCGCATCGCGCAGCACCGACCAGAGCGCGGTGTTGTGGGCCGAGGTGCGCGGCGTCGCGCTGATGACGACGGCGCTGCCGACGCGCGCCGGGTGGCGCGCCATCCACTCCATCGCCTGGAAGCCGCCGAAGCAGCCCCCGGCGACGGCGTGAAACCGCTCGATGCCGAGCTCGTCGGCCAGCCGGGCCTGGCTCTCGACGCTGTCGCCGATGGTGACGACGGGAAAGCGCGACCCGTAGGGCCGGCCGGTCTCCGGGTCCGGCGAGGCGGCAGACGTCGAGCCCCCGTGGCTGCCGAGCGCGTTCGGCGCGACGACGAAATACCGGTCGGTGTCGATGGCCCTGCCGGGCCCGATGGCGGCGTCCCACCAGCCCGGCCGGCCGGTGGCCGCGTCGTCGCCGGCCGCATGCTGGGTGCCCGTCAGCCCGTGCAGGGCGAGCACCGCGTTGTCGCGGGCGGTGTTCAGTTTGCCGTAGGTCTCGTAGGCGACGTCGATGCGGGCCAGTGTCTGCCCGCTGTCGAGTTGCAGGGGACGGTCGAAGCGGGCGATCGCCTGCCGGCGGTTCACGCCGCTTCCGTCTTCACGGCGGCCGCGCGCGGCGCGGGCTTGTAGACGAACCCGCCCGGGAAATCGAACACCGATGCGACCGGCGTCACCGGCGTGAGCATCGGCAGCGCGAGAAGCCGGCCGTCGATCTCGAGGACCAGATGATCCGCGACGAGACGCGCGAGCGCATCCTCGACATCGGTTTCGGAGGTGCCGTCTCCGCAGAGCGCCTCGACCAGCCGGTGGCGCGGCGGCGCGTCGTGGGCCTCCAGCAGCACCGCGCGTTCCAGGCCGGCGACCCGGTGCTCGCTGCGGGTCGCGACCGGCCGGGTGTCGCGCACGGTCAGGACGCCGCCGTCGTCGGCCATCTCGAGGGTCGGTGCCTCGATGCTCCAGATGTTGAACCAGTCGCGGACCTGCGCGCCGATGGCATCGAGCCCCGGGCGGTCGGCATGTTTCTTCGTCTGCACGACGCCGCGGCCGCGGTCCCCCAGCGTCCGGTCCTCGAAGAAATACACCTGCTCGCGCAGTTCCTCCTCGGTGCCGGGGTAGACGTAGGAATAGAGTTCGGACGGGCGCAGGTCGAGGCCGTGCGCGGCGGCGTCGTCGAAATAGGGGCTGTAGCGGTCGAAGCGCAGCATCGCCATG
>JAEPNS010000417.1 GCA_017643325.1 Alphaproteobacteria bacterium
TGACTATGCCGATCTGCTCCCCGACGGCGCCCTATGCTTGACGGGCACACGCTTTGCTCTCCTGCGGCCGGAATTCGCGGCCGCGCGGACCGAAGCGCTTGCCGCACGCAGAGACCGTGCGAGCCTCAACGATATCCTCGTGACGGTGGGCGCTGTCGACCAGTCAGGCATCGTGCCTGCAGTTCTCAGCGGTCTGGACCGGGCCGGCTTCACGGGAACGGTCGAGGTCGTCGGCTTGGGTGTGGCGGCCGACGGGGACCACCCCTATACGCTGCGCGTCGTCACGCACGCACAGGACATGGCACGGCGCATGGCCGCGGCCGACCTCGCCATCGGCGCGTGCGGCGTCACCTCATGGGAGCGGTGCTGCCTCGGGCTGCCGACCCTCGCTATCATCACCGCTGAAAACCAGCGCCAGATCGCAAACGCGCTCGATGCAGCCGGCGCGGCGCGCCTCGTCGATCCCGCCACGCCGGGCGCGATCGCGAAGGCCGTCTCCCAACTGCTGAAGGATCCCGGACGGCTGAGGCGCATGAGCGCTGCTGCCGCAGACGTGTGCGACGGCCGCGGCGCAGAACGCGCCGCCGACGCCTTCAACGCGCTGGCCCGTGACCGCGATCCGGCGCAATCCGCAGGCGCGACGGCATGAGAGTTCTCTTGCTCTCACCTTATCCCGAGACCATCGAGGCGATCATTGCCGGGACCGGAGACGCCGTGACGTCTGTCGACACACCCATCACCGGGACGGCCCCCGATCCCGACAGCTTCGACCTCGCGGTGAGCTACGGATACCGGCACATCATCCGCGACGAGGCGCTGGCGCGCTGGGAAGGCCGGCTGATCAACCTCCACATCTCTCTCCTGCCGTGGAACCGGGGTGCGGACCCGAACTTCTGGGCGGCCGTCGACGGCACGCCGGCGGGCGTATCGATCCACCACATCGATGCGGGCGTCGACACCGGGGACCTGATCGCACAGCGTGAAGTCCCGTTTGCACCCGGCGACACGCTGGCGAGCAGCTACACACGGCTCCACGCCGAGATCCTCGACCTCTTCGCGATGGTCTGGCCGGCAATACGGAACGGAACCGCGCCGCGCATCGCCCAGACAGGGCCGGGCTCCTCCCATCGAAGCGCCGACAAGGAACCCCTGATGGCCCGGCTCCCGCAGGGATGGGACACCCCCGTCTCGGACGTGGCCCGACTGGTGCGCGAGGAAGAGAACGCATGAACATGCCTGCGAACAATTTCGCGATCGCGGGACGCCAGATCGGCCCCGGTGCGCCGCCGTACGTGATCGCCGAGATGTCGGGCAATCACAACGGAGATATCGCGCGCGCGAAGGCGATCATGAAGGCCGCCCGCGACGCGGGGGCCGACGCGCTCAAGATGCAGACCTACACGGCCGACACGATCACCATCGACCATGACGGGGACGACTTCCGGATCGAGTCCGGCCTGTGGGCCGGCCGCACCCTGCACGACCTGTACGGCGAGGCCCACACGCCGTGGGACTGGCACGAGGAACTCTTCGCCTACGGGCGCGAGATCGGCATCACCGTGTTCAGTGCGCCCTTCGACGATACCGCCGTGGACCTGCTCGAATCCCTCGATGCCCCCGCCTACAAGATTGCGTCCTTCGAGGCGATCGACCTGCCGCTGATCACACGTGTCGCGCGGACCGGCAAGCCGATGATCATCTCGACGGGGATGGCGAACCTGGACGAGATCGGCGAGGCGGTCTCCGCAGCACAGGCCGGCGGCGCGGGCGGCCTCGCGCTCCTGCACTGCGTGAGCGGATACCCGACGCCGGTGACTGACAGCAACCTGCGGGTTATCCCCGATCTGGTCGAACGCTTCGGGGTCGTCGCCGGGCTGTCGGACCACACCCCCGGGACAGCCGTGCCCGTCGCGGCGGTCGCACTGGGTGCGCGGATCATCGAGAAACACGTCACCCTGCGTCGCGCCGACGGCGGCCCCGACGCAGCCTTCTCACTGGAGCCCGAGGAACTCGCAACCCTCTGCAGGGACACGCGCGCTGCCTGGGAGGCGATGGGCGAGATCGACTACAGCCTGAAAGAGAGCGAGAAAGACAACACGGTGTTCCGCCGCTCGCTTTACGTGGTGGCCGACGTCCGTGCCGGAGAAACGTTCACGCCCGACAACGTGCGCTCGATCCGGCCCGGCTTCGGGCTGCCGCCGAAACGCCTCCCGGACGTGCTCGGCCGGACGGCCAAAAGTGACATTCCAAGGGGAACGGCCCTGCAGGATGACATGATCGGAGACAAGCCATGAGCACGCTCGCCCTGCTCGGCGGCAAACCCGAGGTCGCGGGTCCACTGGCCCCGTTCAACACCATCGGCGAGGCGGAGAAACGCGCCGTCATGGAGGTGCTCGACGGCGGCCTGCTGTCGGGCTTTTACGGTTCGCCTGGCCCGGAGTTT
>JAEPNS010000418.1 GCA_017643325.1 Alphaproteobacteria bacterium
TCGGCCCCGCCTGCCAATTTCGCCAGCGACAACGTCGCCGGGGCGCTGCCGGAGGTCATGTCGGCGTTGCACGAGGCCGCGTCCGTCGGCGCGATGCCCTACGGCGACGACCCATGGACCGAACGGGTCGAGGCGAGGCTGCGCGACCTGTTCGAGACCGATGTGCAGGCGTTCCCGGTCGCGACGGGCACGGCGGCCAACGCGCTCGCCCTGTCGGCGCTGTGCCCGCCGTTCGGCACCGTCTTCTGCCATCCGCAGAGCCACGCCAACGTCGACGAATGCGGCGCGCCGGAGTTCTTCACCGGCGGCGCAAAGCTCACGCTGGTCGACGGCCCGGATGCAAGGATCGATCCGGCGGCACTCCGGTCGGCCATCGCCGCCGCGCGGCCCCACGGCGTGCACAACATGCCGCCGGCGGCCGTTTCCATCACGCAGGCCACCGAGGCGGGCGCGGTCTATACCGGTGACGAGGTCGATGCCATCGCATCCATCGCAAGGTCCCACGGCCTGTCCCTGCACATGGACGGGGCGCGCTTCGCCAACGCGCTCGTCGCGCTCGACTGTTCGCCGGCCGAGGCGACGTGGAAGCGCGGCGTCGACGTGCTGTCATTCGGCGCCACGAAGGGGGGCGCGATGGCGGCCGAGGCGGTGATTTTCTTCCGTGACGAATACGCCGCCGCCTTCGGCGAGCGCCGCAAGCGCGGCGGACACCTGTTGTCCAAGCTGCGGTTCGTCTCGGCCCAGCTCGATGGTTACCTCACCGACGAGGCGTGGCTGCGCGCCGCGCGCGCGGCCAATGCGGGCGCCCGCCGCCTCGCCGACGGTCTCGCGGCGCTCGATGGCGTGGAGCTCGTGCGCCCGGCCGACGCGAACATGGTCTTTGCCCGCATGCCGCTGCCGGTGATCGACGCGCTGGAGGCGCAGGATCACCGCTTCTACCGGGCGGGCGGCGACGGCACGATCCGCCTGGTCGTCGCATGGAGTACGCCGGACGCCGAGATCGACGGCTTCCTCGGCGCGGTGCGCACGGCGGTGGCCGCCGCGCGCGGCGATCACGCTGCCGCTTGAAATCCGGTCCCGGCTGGGCTACATCCACCGTCCTGTTCTGCAGCGCCACGACGTCCCCTTCGTCTAGTGGCCTAGGACGCTGGCCTCTCACGCCGGAAACAGGGGTTCGAGTCCCCTAGGGGACGCCATACTTTCCAGCTGGTCGCGGCGGTAAAAAATTCACTCGTTCAATTTGATATGATCCTATGGGCAGCACGGCATCCGCGCTGCCCTGGCGCACGCCGCACCGGATCTGACACATGAACCTCCTCGACTTCCTCCCCCTCGTCGCCGTGCTGGTCGCGACCGGCTGCGTTGCAGGCGTGCTCGCCGGGCTGCTCGGCGTGGGCGGGGGCATCGTGATCGTGCCGGTGCTGTTCACCATGCTCGGGCTGATCGACATCCCCGATTCGGTGCGCATGCATGTCGCGGTGGGCACGTCGCTGGCGAGTATCGTCGTGACCTCCATCGCGTCGGCGCGCTCGCACCACAAGCGCGGCGCAGTCGACACAAGTCTGCTGAAATCCTGGGGCGCCTGGATATTCGCCGGGTCGGTCGCCGGCACCCTGGTCGCGGGCGCGATCAGCGGTGCGGCGCTGAGCGCCGTGTTTGCCGTGGTGGCGCTGCTGGTCGCCGCCTACATGACCTTCACAAAGCCGGACTTCCGGGTCCGGGAGTCGCTGCCGCCGGGCCCGGCCGGCTGGGCGAGCGGCAGCCTCATCGGCGGCATCTCGGCGATGATGGGAATCGGCGGCGGCACCCTGTGCGTGCCGTTCTTCAACGCCTGCGGGTTTCCCGTGCACCGCGCCGTCGGCACTGCGGCGGCCATCGGCCTGATCATCGCCGTGCCCGCCGCGCTGGGATTCATCATCACCGGCTGGGGCGTGGAGGCGCTGCCGCGCGCGAGCGTCGGGCACGTGAACCTGATCGGACTGGTGGTCATCACGCCGTTCACGACGCTGACCGCGCCGCTGGGCGTAAAGCTCGCCCACCGGCTGTCCCCGCGCGCGCTGAAGCTGGCCTTCGCGGTCTTCCTGTTCGCGACCGCGGTGCGGATGTTCATCGGGTTGCTCTAGGCAGGCGGCTGGGAGCACTCCTTCCCGAACGCATCCCCCGACATGAAAAGCCCCGGCAGATGCCGGGGCTTTCCTTGCCGATGGTGTGTGGAATCAGTCCGTGCGGTGACCGGACATCCCGCCCGAGATTTCCTCGGTCGCCTCGTCCGGCAGCTCCTTCGGGAGCACCAGGTTGAGGATGATGGCGATGAACGCGGCCGGCAGCAGGCCCGACGCGAGCAGCACCCGTAGCCAGTCCGGCGTGTGCTGGAGCGCGCCGGATTCGAGCTGCAGCCCGAGGCCGACCGCCAGCGAGACGGCGAAGATCACCATGTTGCGC
>JAEPNS010000419.1 GCA_017643325.1 Alphaproteobacteria bacterium
TTCGACGTCTGCGAGGCGATGGACATCCCGCTCGAGGGCATCCACGAGGAGATGGGCGCGGGCGTGATCGAGGCGGCCATCGCCGTCACCGACGGCCTCGCCGCGGCCGACCGCGCCGCGCTGTTCAAGACCCAGGCCAAGGCCGTCGCCATGCGCAACGGCCTGATGGCGACCTTCATGGCCAAGTGGAGCGAACGCGAGGCGGGCCAGTCCGGCCACATCCACCTCTCGCTCGCGCCTGCGGACGGCGGCGGGAATGCCTTCCGCGACCGCGACGGCGGGCTCTCGGAGACAATGCGCCACTTCATCGGCGGACAGCTCGCCCTGATGCCCGACTTCTGCGCGCTGTTCGCGCCGACCGTGAACTCCTACCGCCGCCTCGTGCCGGGCCTCTGGGCCCCGACGGCCGCCACATGGGGCAACGACAACCGCACCTGCGCGCTCCGCGCCATCCCCGGCAGCGAGAAGTCCCACAGGATCGAGCACCGGCTGCCCGGCGCCGACGCCAACCCCTACCTCGCGATCGCCGGCGCGCTGGCCGCCGGCCTGCACGGGATCGCGGAGAGGATCGAGCCCGACGACGCCATCACCGGCAACGCCTACGACGCCGACCTGCCGGACGCGCGCCAGCTGCCGCGGGTCCTTGAGGACGCGGCCGCGCGGTTTGGCGCGTCGGACGCGGCGCGGGACTGGTTCGGCGACGCCTTCGTCGACCACTTCGCCGCCTCGCGCGACTGGGAAGCCCGCGAAGCGCGCAGGCATGTCAGCGACTGGGATCTCGCCCGCTACTTCGAACTGATCTAGACCCGACCCGACGAACAAGACGAACAAGAAGAACACGATGACGGATACCTTCGGCACCTCCCAGCCCGTTCGCCGCCGCGAAGACGTCCGGCTCCTGACCGGGCGCGGCCGGTACATCGACGACCTCGACGAGGGCGCGCACCTGCACGCCGCCTTCCTGCGCGCGACCGTCGCGCACGGACGGATCGCGTCGATCGACGCGAGCGCGGCGCTGGACGCGCCGGGCGTCGTCGCGGTGTTCACCGGGGACGACCTGAAGCAGGCCGGTCTCGGCGGGATCCATGCCCGCCCGCCCCTGCCCGGCACCGAGATGGACCCGCCGATCATGACGCCGCGCCCCGGCCTCGCGTATGGCGTTGTGCGCCATGTGGGCGAGCCGGTGGCCGTCGTGATCGCCCGGACACGCAAGCAGGCGGAGGACGCCGCGGAGCTTGTCTTTGCCGACATCGAGGAGCTTCCCGCCGCCGTCGAGATCGCCGACGCCACCGCCGACGGCGCGCCCGCCGTGTGGCCGGATCTGGCGCCGGACAACATCGCGCTGCGCTGGCACAAGGGCGACCGGGAGGCCTGCGACGCGGCGTTCGCCAGGGCCGCGCACGTCACCCGCCTGCGCCTTCGCAACAACCGGCTGGCGGGCAACCCCATGGAGCCGCGCTCGAGCCTCGCCGAATACGACGCGGAAGCGGACCGCTATACGCTGACCTGTGCGAGCCAGGGCGTGCACTACATGCAGGAAGTGCTGTGCGAGCATGTCTTCGACCTGCCGCGCGAGAAAATCCGCATCCGCACCTTCGACGTGGGCGGCGGGTTCGGCATCAAGGAGCAGCCCTACCCCGAGGACGTGGCGATCCTCTACGCCGCGCGCGAGCTCGGCCGTCCCGTCAAGTGGCAGGGCACGCGCAGTGAGCACTTCCTGTGCGACAACCATGCCCGCGACGCCGAGGTCGAAGCCGAACTGGCCCTCGCGGAGGACGGGGAGTTCCTCGCGATCCGGGTCTCGGCCGACGACGCGATGGGCGCCTACATCGCCTGCCACGGCCCCTTCCCCTCGATCCGGAACATGCCCAACGGCCTGCCGCTGGTCTATCGCACGCCGGTGATCGACATCTCGGTCCGGCTGGTGATGACCAACACGGCCTCGATCGGCCCCTATCGCGGCGCGGGCCGCGAACAGGCGTCGGTCGTGATGGAACGCCTTGTCGACACCGCTGCGCGCGAGATGGGGATCGACCCCATCGAGCTGAGGCGGCGCAACTTCATCCAGCCCGAGCAGATGCCCTACACCTCGCCGTCGGGGCGCACCTACGATGTGGGCGAATTCGAGGCCGTGCTCGACAAGGCGCTCGCGCTCGCCGACCACGACGGATATGCCGCACGGCGCGCCGACAGCGAGGGCCGGGGCAAGCTGCGCGGGCTCGGCATCGCCTGCACCATCGAGGGCGTCGGCGCGATGCCCTACGAGGGCGCGATCGTCCGGTTCGCAGAGGACGGTCGGATTGAGCTCACGGTTGCGAGCCAGAGCCAGGGTCAGGGCCATGAGACGGCCTTCGCGAAACTGATATCCGAACGGCTGGGCATGCGGTTCGACGACGTTGAGCTCCGGCAGGGCGACAGCGACGACGTCC
>JAEPNS010000041.1 GCA_017643325.1 Alphaproteobacteria bacterium
GTTGTCATAGGTGCCGGTGGAATAGGTGGTGTTGCCGGCACCCCGGAAATGGCCATCGGAGTAGGCGAACCCGCCGTCGCTGCTCGTGAAGCTCTCGTCGACCACATCGACCGTGCTGACGACGGTGCCGGACGAACCGCCGGTGATGATGTCGTTGCCCGCGCCGCCGTCGATGGTGTCCGCGCCGGAGCCGCCGTCGATCGTGTCGTTCCCGGCCTGGCCGAAGATGGTGTCCTCTCCCTCTTCGCCGAACAGGGTGTCGCCGTCGGTGTCCGTGTCGGACGACGTCTGTGTGCCTTTCACCTCGACATCGGAAAAGCTGATCTCGGCTTCCTCGCTCGACGTCGTCTTCTTGTTCAGGAAGCCGCCGAGCGTGATCGTGTGATCGCCGGAGGTCAGGTTGCCGATATCGAGGGTGACTGTCTGCCAGCCGGAGTCGCCGCCGCCGCTGATCCGCGCGACATAGTCGTTGCCGTCGAGGCCGTAGAGTTGCCCGTCGATCGCGATCAGCACCTCTGCGTATTCGTCATTCTCCAGCTGGTTGGCGACGTCGAGCTGGTAGGTGAAGGTGATCTGCGTGCCTGTGGCGTCAGCGGCAACGCTGAAATCACGGCTGAAACCGCCCGACATCCCGTCGGTGATGTCCGAGCTGTCGATCCCGCCGAGCAGCACGCCGATCCGTCCGTCCGTTCCCGACCCGGCGTGCGAGAGGCCCTGTTCGTATTCGGCGTTCCCGGTTCCGCGGAATGCGCCGTCGGCGTATGTAAACCCGCCGGTATCGCTGTCGAAGGTCTCCGAGAGGAACGTGACGGTGTCGCCTTCGCCCGGCTGGTTTCCGCCGCGCAGGGTGTCGTTCCCGGATCCGCCGAACAGGGTGTCGTTGCCCCGCCCGCCGTAGAGCTCGTCGTCGCCGAGCTGCCCGAGCAGCACGTCGTTGCCTGCGCCGCCTGCCAGCACATCGTCGAAGGTAAAGCTGCCGCTGCCGGACCCTTCCCCGGTGCGGGCGTCGAAGCGCGGGTCTTCCCAGCCCGCACCCCATGTGTAGTTGCTCTCGCCGCCGCCGTAGACATCGCCGTAAAGCACGTCGTCGTCGTCGCCGCCACGGAGCTCGTCGTTGCCCATGCCGCCGACCAGGAGGTCGTTTCCCGCACCGCCGGAGAGATAGTCATCGAAGCTCGCGGGCGTCCCGCTGCCGGAGCCTCCGGCGCTGGCCGCGCTTCCGCTTGCCGAGCCGGACCCGTCCGAGAATTCGTACCAGTCGTCGAAATAGTCGCCGAACAGCGCATCCTCTCCGGCGCCGCCGGACAGGTTGTCGTTCCCACCGGTGCCGACGATCAGGTCGTTGCCGTCGCCGCCGGAGACGTCGTTGCCGCGTTCGGAGCCGAACAGAAGGTCGCCGTTCCCGTCGGCGCCCAGCGTGTGGTCGCCGAGGATCACCGACAGTTCGTCGGAGGCATGGCTTGCGCCCGAGCCGGAACCGCTTCCCGACCCTGATCCGCTACCTGAACCGCTGCCCGAACCTGACATTCTGCAAATTCCGCCTTTCGACTATGATCTCGTTGCGACCTTTGGCGGGCACGAAACCCCTGAACTCCAATCGACTCTTCGCGACCCGACTGTATGTGCAGGGGCGAGAGTTGTGTTGCAACACATGCAAAAACCGGACCGTGAAAAATTCGCCTTTTGCACAATAAAATTACGCATTTTGAGACGGTTAGCGAATATTAGCATAAAGTCCGTCGCAGGTCGCGACACCCGAATCTCAGGTTGAAACGGACGAAATCGCCTCGATCTGGCGCAGGAGATCGAGGTAGTCCGGGTTGCGCCGCCAACGGTCGAGGACGCGCAGGGCCGCCTGCTGCCGGATCCGCGCGTAGACCTGTTCCGGCGACTGGCGCCCGATCGGGTATTTCCGGCCCTGTCCGGGCCGGGCCTTGCGGCAGAGTGCGAGCAGGGTCGTAAAGTCGTCCGTCGAGTGGCCGAACGCGCGGCACAGGATGGCCAGCCCCTCGCCGCCGGGCTCGTAGACCAGCCGCTGTACGAGTTTCCGGCGCAATTCCGCACCGTGTTCGATGACGCTCTCGAAGAGGGCGACTTCCCCGTGGCGCAACAGCTGGATCAACAGTTCGGCCGAACAGCCGTATTGCCCGACGAGCTGATCGACCAGGCGCCGGGTCGCCGTATTATCCTGGGCGGCGGTTTCGTCCGACCGCACCGCGGCGGCAACCGCGGATTCCATGACATCGTCGAGCTGTTCCGGATCGAGGTTGTGCCGATCGAGGATCTGGGTCCGCATCGCCGCGGACACCCACCAGTACATCCGGGTCGCCAGGTCCTTGGGCAGGTCGTGCCGCCGCACAAGGGGATTGCGAAAGCTGTCGATGCGCTGCGACTGCTCGACCAGATACGACATTGTCTCGTGGGCAATCTGCGCGCCTTCGTTCGACAACAGGCGGTCGATGACGGTTTCGTCCTCCGTCTTCGCCAGCGCGTCCGACACGCTTTCCGAGACCGACGTGCGCATGGCGATCGCGAGTTGATGCTCAAGCGAACGGTTCCGGATGATCTCGATCAGTTCCAGGTCCCGCAACGCCTCGCTGCGGACCAGGATCGGGTGGGCGATTTCCGCGTCGTCGTTGGCCAGGGCATTGACGAGATCGACGGGAGCTTCGGGTTCGTCCGACAGGCGGATCGCCAGATGCTTGCGGACCGACACCTCCACGTCGTGGATGAGCTGGCGCAGGATATCCGTCATGGTTGCGCGTTCGCGCTCGCTCAACACCCGGCGCGTGTCGAAAAACATGTCGCTGACAATTTCCGTCAGCTGGGCGCGCGCTTCCGCCGATCTGTCGCGCGCAAGGCGCAAAAGATCTTCGACTTCGAACTCCCGATCGGGTTCACGTTCGGCAAACACTTGAAAACTCCGCTTCTTTGCATTTGCCATTGTGTTCGAAGGGGCTTGCCAAGAAGTAAACATATCCCCGCCAATTTGCCGCGCATTTATCACTTTCTTAAGACAATCGGGACTAGGCTCAATGTCTGCCTGTACCCGATTTGCACCGAGTTCCATGTCCGACGCCATCACACCCGCCAGTCTCAAGTCGCTTCTCAGCCAGATCGAGCCGTCGCGGCCCGCTCCGTCCCGGGCGGCGGAACCGGCACGCCCGGACGCCGCGCGGGTGGCGAAGGCCGAAGAGCGCGTCAATGTGCCGAAAGATGCGGTCCGGCTCGATCCGAACGCGCCGCGCGGGACCTATCTGAACCTCACCGTCTGACGGCGGGCCATCCGCGTTTTTGCATTTCCCTGCCGGGCGCGCGAAAGTCCGGCCATGGGAGATCAGGACCGAACTTCGTCGGCATCACCGCGCGGACCGGTGCACCGCGAGGTGCCCGACGGGGATGAACTGGAACGCATGGTGTGCCGCGATTGCGGCTTCATCCACTACGTCAATCCGAAGGTAGTGACCGGCGCGGTCGTGACCTGGCGTCCGCCGGGGCGCGACCTTGCGAACGAGCAGGTCCTGTTGTGCCGTCGCGCGATCGAGCCGCGCGAGGGCTTCTGGACCTTGCCCGCGGGATATCTGGAACTCGGGGAGAGCACCGAGGCAGGGGCGATGCGTGAAGCGCATGAGGAAGCGCGCGCCAGGATCGAGATCGACCGATTGCTCGCGGTCTACAACATCACGCGCATCTCGCAGGTGCAGACCATTTATCGTGCGCGCCTGGTGTCACCCGATGTTTCAGCGGGCCTGGAAAGCCTCGAGGTCGCACTGTTCGACTGGGCCGATGTGCCCTGGGACGATCTCGCGTTCCCGACGGTGCGGTGGGCGTTGCGCCACTATCTCGAAACGCGGGACCTGGACGGCTTCGCGCCGTTCGGCAATCCGCCTGACGAGACCCCGGACTACGTCTAGGCGGCCCTGTCAGTCTCGCCGGGCGTGTCGGCCTCGCCGTCCTCGACCTGTTCGCGTAGGAACAATGGCGTCTGTGCGGCCGCGAACAGAAGCGTCAGGGGCATAATCCCGAACAGCTTGAACGAGACCCAGAAATCGGTGGAGAAGTTGCGCCACACAACCTCATTGAGGATCGCGAGCACCACGAAGAAGACAGCCCACCGCAGTGTCAGGATCCGCCAGCCCCGATCGGTCAGTTGGACGGCAGCGCCGAGAAGCGGTTT
Organism: Alphaproteobacteria bacterium; assembly: GCA_017643325.1. Classification (GTDB taxonomy): domain Bacteria; phylum Pseudomonadota; class Alphaproteobacteria; order UBA6615; family UBA6615; genus JABJAG01. The sequence goes on from JAEPNS010000041.1 coordinate 4,178, forward strand.
CAGGAGCGATCTTCCCGCAAGCAGGCCGCCGAACAGGATCACCGCGAACAGAGAGTTCACAAGGGTCGGCTTGATCTTGATGAACAGTTCGTCCGCGAGGACCAGCGTCAGGGCCCCGAAGAACAGGACGAATATCCCGCTGACCAGCGGCATGATCGGGAGCTTGCGTTCGGTCATCCATCCGGCGATCAGTGCGACCACCGTCGCCAGCATGAATGCACCGGTCGCCTCGAAGATCGCCTGCTGCGCCATCGGCTCTGCGCCCGGCGGGAGCCAGAGGTGACGGAGTTCGGGCAGGCCCTTGCGGCCATTGACCAGGAAGAAGACCACCAGTGGGCCGGCCTCGATGGCGAGCTTGATCCAGGGGCGCATGACGGGACGTAACCTGCTGTGTTCGAAGACTTGGAAGGGTCAGGCAGCAAACTTAAGGGCTGCCGCACCGGCGGCAACCAATATTGCAGCCGGGATTCGCCTCGCCCCGAATTTTTCGCCGAGGACGAGGACGCCGATAAGGGCGGCAAAAACCACGCCGGTTTCGCGCAGTGCGGCGACGCTGGCCACCGGGGCGTTGGCGAACGCGAACAGGATCAACCCGTAACTGCCCATCGCGATCGTAGCGCCGCCGATCCCCTCGAGCGCGTGCGCGCGGACATGCGCGAGGATCGAACCGCGTCGGGCAAGCCATGTGGCCCCAACGATCGGGATGGCTGCAAAAACCATGATCCAGCAAAGGTAGAACAGTGTCGCGTTCGTCACGTCCGGTGCGATGGTCCGGATGCCGACCGCGTCGAAAAGCGAGTAGGCCGCAATGCAGGTGCCGGTCGCCAGCGCGAGGAGGATCGTGCGCGTGTCCGCACTCGCGACCTGCCGTGGTTCGAGCGTCAGGGCGACCACGCCCGCGACGATGACCAGGATCGAGACGATTTCCCACATGGTCGGGATATCCCCGACGATGGGGGCGGACAACGCAGCGATGATCAGCGGCGCGCTCCCGCGTGCGATCGGGTAGACCTTGCCGAGGTCGCCGTGTGCGTACGCGTTCACGAGCAGGATGAAATAGGCCCCGTGCAACGCGCCGGAGCCGATCAGCCAGGGCCAGTGATGAGGCTCGGGAAGGGGCAGGAAGGCGGCGGCCACAACGAGCCCCCCGGTGCCGCCAAATCCGCCGATCATGCCGGAGGTCAGCCAGCGGTCGCTGCCGCCCTTGATCAGCGCGTTCCAGCTCGCGTGCAGGAGCGCCGCGAGCAGCACGGCGAGGACGACGGTGAGGCTCATGCGTTCGCGTCTTGCGGGGCGTCGTCGTCGAGGCCCATGAGGCCTTCCGCAAAGGCTCTCGCCTCGAACGGTCGCAGGTCGTCGATCCCCTCGCCGACACCGACGGCATAGATCGGCAGTGAAAACTTGTCCGCGAGGCCGACGATCACACCGCCGCGCGCCGATCCGTCGAGCTTGGTCACCACCAGGCCAGTGACGTCGACCAGCTCCCGGAAAGTCTCGACCTGGGCGTGGGCGTTCTGGCCCGTCGTGGCGTCGAGCACGAGGAGCACGTCGTGCGGCGCGTCGGGCTCGACACGCCCGATCACCCGGACGATCTTCTTCAACTCGTCCATCAGGTCGGCCTTGTTGTGCAGCCGTCCCGCCGTGTCGATCAGGAGGACGTCGGCTTGCTCGTTGCGCGCGCGTTCCATGGCATCGAATGCGATCGCCGCCGGGTCGCCGCCGGGCTCGCCCGCGACCACAGGCACCTCCGCGCGCTCGCCCCAGAGTTTCAACTGGTCGATGGCCGCGGCGCGGAACGTGTCGGCCGCGGCGAGCATCACCGACTTCCCCTCTTCACGGAAGCGTGCCGCCAGCTTGCCGATCGTCGTCGTCTTGCCGGTGCCGTTCACGCCGGCGACGAGAATGACGCGCAGCCCGCCGTCGGCGACCATGTCCGAAATCGGCCGGGCGACAGGCTCGAGCATCTCGGCGATGTGTTCCGCGAGCGCACGGCGGACCTCGTCGGCGCCCGCGTCGGCGTCGAACCGGCGTCCGGCGATGGCATCACGCAGCGAGGCGGCGGTCGTGACGCCCAGATCGGCCATGATCAGGGCGTCTTCCAGCTCGTCGAGCGTGGCGGCGTCGACCTTGCGGCCGGTAAAGATGCCCCCGATGTCGCCCGTCAATTTCGACGAACTGCGCGACAGGCCGCCGCGCAGCCGGGAAAGCCAGCCTCCGGAACTCATGCGGCGCGCCGGGCCCGGCGTCCGGTCAGGCGGCCGTCCGCCACGCCGGTGATCTCGGTGTCGATGATGGTTCCCGGCGCGTCGTCTGTATCCGCTAGCGCCACAAGAGCGAACTGGCCGGTCCGGCCAATGCCCGGCTTCTCGATCAGCACGGACACGTTCGTCCCGACCTGGCCTTCGAGAAACACGCCGAGGCGACGGTCGCCCGCGTCTCGCAGCGCCGCCGCGCGGGACTTGATCTCGGACCTGGCGATTTGCGGCATCTTCGACGCCGGCGTGCCGGGCCGCGGGGAATACGGAAACACGTGCAGATAGGTCAGGCCGCATTCCTCGACGAGCGCGAGCGAGTTGGCGAACATCGCATCCGTCTCTGTCGGGAAGCCCGCGATCAGGTCGGCGCCGAAGACGGCATCGGGCCGGACCTGCCGGACCGCGTCGCAGAACGCGATGGCCTGCTCGCGTGTGTGGCGGCGCTTCATGCGCTTGAGGATCATGTTGTCGCCGGCCTGAAGGCTGAGATGCAGGTGCGGCATCAGCCGCGGTTCGCCCGCGATCAGCTGCATTAGGTCGGTGTCGATTTCCGCCACGTCGATCGAACTGAGACGCAGGCGCGGCAGTTCCGGGACGGCGGCGAGTAGGCGTCGGACCATTTGCCCGAGCTGCGGACGGCCGGGCAGGTCGGCGCCGTAGGAGGTGATGTCGACCCCCGAAAGCACGATCTCGCGGTAGCCGTTGGCGACCAGCGTGCGGACCTGGTCGACGATCTCGCCCATGGGCATGCTGCGCGAGTTGCCGCGGCCGTAGGGGATGACGCAGAAGGTGCACCGATGGTCGCAGCCGTTCTGGACCTGGATCAGTGCGCGGGTCCGTCCGTCGATCCCCTCGACCAGATGGCCGGCGGTCTCGCGGACGGTCATGATGTCGTCGACGCGAAACGGCTTTGTATCCAGCGTTCGGAAGGTCTCGGCCTTCATCTTTTCCTGGTTGCCGATCACCGCGTCGACTTCCGGCATCCGCGCGTAGCGGTCGGGATCGATCTGTGCCGAACAGCCGGTGACGACGATGCGCGCGCCAGGGCGTTCCCGGCGCGCGCGTCGGATCGCCTGGCGTGCCTGCCGTTCCGCCTCGGCCGTCACGGCGCAGGTGTTCACGATCACCGCGTCGTTAATGCCTGCGGCGGTGGCGTGGCCGCGTATGACCTCTGATTCATACGTGTTCAGCCGACAGCCGAACGTGACGATGTCGAGTTCCGGCCTGTCACTCATCGCTCGCCCCGGAGAACATCGCCTCGTCCACGGTGCCCCGGAAGCTCTCCTCTGCCGGGCCGGACATGACGACATGACCGTCCTCGCGCCACTCGATCAGGAGTTCGCCGCGCTCGACCAGGACGCGCACGGTCCGACCGGTGAGGCCGCGCCGATGCGCCGCGACACCAGCTGCGCAGGCACCCGAGCCACAGGCCAGCGTCAGCCCGGCGCCGCGTTCCCAGACGCGGAGCCTGATCGTGTCGGGGCCAACGAGCTGTGCAACGCCGATGTTGGCGCGCTCGGGAAAGATCGGGTCGTGTTCGAGGTCCGGGCCGAGCGTTTCGATCGGGATCGCGTCGAGATCGTCGACGAAGAAAACCGCGTGGGGGTTGCCCATGTTCACTGCGACGGGGTCCGACAGGGGGCCGCGCGACAGCGGGATATGGTCGGTGTCGCATTCGCGTGCCAGCGGGATGTCCTGCCAGTCCGCGCGGGCGGGTCCCATGTCGACCGCATATATCTCCTCGCCGGCGACCGGGCGCCACGCCTCGAGCAGACCGGCCCGGGACCGGATCTTCAGCGCCTCCGCGCCGCCGTTCATCAGCAGGCGTGCAACGCAGCGCATGGCGTTGCCGCACGCCTCGACCTCTGCCCCGTCCGCGTTGAAGATACGCACGCCCACATCGGCGTCATCGGCCGGGTCGAGCGCGATCATCTGGTCGAAGCCGATACCCGTGTGGCGATCGGCGAGCCGGCGCGCGGCCGTCTCTGCGATGGACAATGGACGCACGCGGGCATCGACAATGACCACGTCATTGCCGAGCCCGTGCATTTTTATGAATTCCCGCGCGGTCATGGCGGGGATATAGGGCTTCCGCGCCCCTTCCGTCCAGAGCGCAGCAATGCCGGCCGGGTCGCTAGTTCCGCGCGAGCGACTTGACGAGTTGAACGACCTGCCGGCGCACCCGCGCGTCCGGGATTCGCTGGAACGCCTGATTGAGGTCGAGCACCTGCCGGGCCGAGCGCGCCTCGGCATCGTTGCCCGCACCCGGGTCCGCGGGTGTCGCGCGCGCGCGGCCGCCCGAAAGCCCCTCGAAGAAGTAGCCGGGGGTCACGTCGAGCACTTCGCAAAGTTGCCAGAGCTTCGAGGCGCTGATGCGGTTGGCGCCGCTTTCGTACTTCTGAACCTGCTGGAAACTGATCCCGAGCTGTCGCGCGAGCTCCTTTTGCGGCATGCCGCACATTTCTCGGCGTGAGCGCATGCGTCGGCCCACATGGGTGTCGATTGGATTCGGCACTGCTTAGCTGCCCCTGTTCTTGACGTGCTCTTGTTGTTTTGGGTGTGCCGGACGGCACGCAGGTTCGTCCTTCATGGTCTCCCAACCCCCGGTCGGTTGCTTCACGAAACCGCCGGGAAAATATTCCAGAGCCGAACCCGTACCAGTGCGTATGGCACAACCCCCGCGAGCACACAAGTTCGTAATGCTCGATTTCGATATGATAAATTATCTTCATGGTTACAAATACTTAATGAACTGAAAGTTGAGTATTCAACCAACACGAGTTCCTTACTACATTGTTCCCGAGTGAAATCATTCACATACGTGAATACCGAGCCTGCCGAGGTCCTTTCGCCGCGCCGCGGCGATTTCATTCGCTTGACCGTTTTTGCCCGTTCGCATAGGTTCCGCCCCATTCCGCATCGATGGCCGATGCGGCCCGGGCCGAGAGGCCGGGGCTCCGCCAGTCCGCGAGTTTCGCGCACTGGCGCGTTTGCCGTTGGGCGGTTGGTTCATGGCACGTGTGTGCCGGAAAGGATGTGACGCTTGTTCGAGACGCTAAGCGAACGCCTGGGCGATGTCTTCGACCGCCTGAAGCGACGCGGGTCGCTGTCCGAAGAGGACGTGGCCGCCGCGCTGCGCGAGGTGCGCGTGGCGCTGCTCGAGGCGGACGTGGCGCTCCCGGTCGTGCGCGATTTCGTGGCGTCGGTTCAGGAGAAAGCGGTCGGCCAGGAGGTCGTGCGGTCCGTGACGCCTGGCCAGATGGTCGTGAAGATCGTCCACGACGCCCTCGTCGAGATGCTCGGCGAGACGGCGGTCGAGATCGATCTCAACGCACCGGCACCGGTCGCGATCATGGTCGTCGGCCTGCAGGGGTCGGGCAAGACAACCTCGACGGCCAAGATCGCACACCATCTGGCCGACAAGCAGAAGAAACGCGTCCTGATGGCTTCGCTCGACGTGCGCCGCCCGGCGGCGCAGGAGCAGCTCCGTGTGCTCGGGGACCAGATTCTGGTCCCGACACTGGATATCCGCACGGGCGAGATGCCGGTGATGATTGCCAGGCGCGCGATGGACCAGGCGCGGCGCGAAGGCTACGACGTTGTCCTCCTCGATACCGCGGGCCGGCTTGCGATCGACGATGCGCTGATGGTCGAGGCGACGGCGATCCGTGACGCCGCCAAGCCACACGAGACGCTGCTCGTGGCCGACGCGATGACCGGCCAGGACGCGGTCAACACGGCGCAGGCCTTCCACGACCGTGTCGGCATCACCGGAATCGTCCTGACCCGCATGGACGGCGACGCGCGCGGCGGCGCGGCGCTCTCGATGCGCGCCGTAACGGGCCAGCCGATCAAGCTGATCGGTGTCGGCGAGAAAATGGACGAACTGGAGCCGTTCCATCCCGACCGCGTGGCCGGCCGCATCCTCGACATGGGCGACGTGGTCTCGCTCGTCGAACGCGCCAGCGATCTTGTCGAGGAAGAAGAGGCCGAGAAGCTCGCGCGCCGGATGGCGAAGGGCGAGTTCGATCTCAACGATCTGCTCGATCAGCTTCGACAGCTCAAGAAAATGGGCGGCCTTGGGGGTGTGATGTCGATGCTGCCGGGCATCGGCAAGGTCAAGAAGCAGATGGCCGAGCACAATATCGACGACGGCATGATCCGGCGCCAGGAGGCCATCATCCTGTCGATGACCCCGGCCGAACGGGCGAAACCGGCGCTCGTGAAAGCGTCGCGCAAGAAGCGCATCGCAGCGGGCTCCGGCACGACGGTGCAGGAGATCAACAAGCTGCTGAAGCAGTACCAGCAGATGCAGTCGATGATGAAAAAAATGAAGAAGATGGGCGGCAAGATGCCCCCCATGGGCGGCGGTGGAATGCCCGGCATGGGCGGCGGGATGCCGCCGGGCATGCTGCCCCCGGGCATGGGCCGCTAGGAGCGTCGCAATGTTTCACCATGTCTCCATCGGCGTCTCCGACCTGGACCGCTCGGCGAAATTCTACGACGCCGTGCTCGGCGCGCTCGGACATGAGCGCTACATGGAAAAGGACGGCACCACCTCCTGGAAATCGAATGCGGGCGGCGGCGTGTTCTGGATCAACCGGCGCGACGAGCTGACGGTCGTTCCCGACGACGGTCGCCATATCGCGTTTCGGGCGGAATCGAACGACGCCGTCGATGCGTTCTACCAGGCGGCCATCGCGGCGGGCGCAAGCGGCGACGGTGCGCCTGGCTTCCGTCCCGAGTACCGCGACACCTATTACGGCGCCTTCGTGCTTGACCCTGACGGGCACAAGATCGAGGCCGTGCATCTTCCGGCGGCCTGACGCCGGACCCTGACAACCACGAAATAAAGTTTACGAGACAAGAAGGAAGTAACCCATGGCACTACGTATCCGACTGGCCCGCGGTGGCGCGAAGAAGCGTCCGTTCTACCGCATTGTCGTGGCCGATCAGGCCCGCGCGCGCGATGGCCGCTTTATCGAGCGTATCGGGCACTACAACCCGATGCTCTCCAAAGACGACCCGAACCGGGTGCAGTTCGACGAGGAGCGCGCCAGGCACTGGATCGGCGTCGGCGCAAAGCCGTCCGAGCGCGTCCAGAAATTCTTCGCCAATGCCGGTCTGATGGACGCGCCGGTCGTGCGGGAGCAGACCAAGAAGCACCTGCCGAAGGCGAAGGCGCAGGAACGTGCCGCAGCCGCGGCGGAAGCCGCTGAAGCTGCCAAGGCGGCGGAGGCCGAGGCCGCGGAGGCACCTGCCGAGGAAGCGACGGCCGAGGAGGCTCCGGCCGAGGAAGCACCTGCCGAAGAGGCCGCCGCCGAAGAGGCGCCCGCCGAGGAAGCTGCCGCCGAGGAGGCCCCGGCGGAAGAGGCGGCGTCCGAGGACGGCGACGGCGAAGAAGAGAAGTCCTGACAGGCTGATGTGGCGAGCCCATGGGCGAAACCGGCCGGGATACGCGCGCGCAGGTCTGCGTCGGTGTCGTCACCGGGGCCCATGGGCTTCACGGGCTCGTACGGGTGCGTCCGTATACGGAGGTCCCGGAGGACATCAGTGCCTACGGTCCCGTTTCAACGGGGGACGGAGCACGCTCGTTTGAGCTCGACGTCCGGAACCGGACCGGCAAGGGCCAGGTTCTTGTCCATATCGCGGGCGTGGATGACCGGTCGGCGGCCGAGGAATTGCGGGGCATGGAACTTTATGTGCCCCGTGACCGCCTGCCGGCCGCGGACGCGGACGAATTCTACCATGCGGACCTGATCGGGCTCCCCGTGGTTTCGCCGGACGGGAACGCCATCGGCAGCGTCCGCGCGCTCTACGACTTCGGCGGCGGTGACGTGCTGGAGATCGAACAGGCCGCCGGCGGCATCGCGACGGTCCCGTTTACCCGCGCGGCGGTTCCCGAAGTCGACCTCGAGACCGGGCGCGTCGTGGTCGATCCGGACCGGCTTCTCCGGCCCGGCAACGACAACCGGGAAGGGGCGCTCGACGATGGCGACTGACGCCGGACCTTGGCAGGCGAGCGTGCTCACGCTCTTTCCGGAGATGTTTCCCGGCCCGCTCGGCATGTCGCTCCACGGCCGTGCGCTGGAGCGCGGCATCTGGGGTCTCGATGCCCGCGATATCCGTGCCCATGCGACGGACCGGCACCGGAGTGTTGACGACGAGCCCTTCGGCGGTGGCCCCGGCATGGTGATGCGGCCGGATGTGGTGGATTCCGCGCTTCATGAGGCCGCGAACGCGGTTGACGGCCCCCGTCCGATCATCTATCTCACGCCCCGCGGTCGTCCCCTGGAACAGGCAAGAGTCCGGGACTTGGCGGACGGCCCCGGCGTGATACTGCTTTGTGGCCGTTACGAGGGCGTCGACCAGCGTGTGCTGGACGCCTGGGACGTCGAGGAAACAAGCATCGGCGACTATGTTCTCTCCGGAGGGGAGACTGCGGCGATGGTCCTTCTCGACGCCACTGTGCGGCTGTTGCCCGATGTACTCGGGCAGGCGGATTCGCTGTCGGACGAGAGTTTTGAGCGCGGGCTCCTGGAATACCCGCACTACACGCGGCCGGCGTGTTGGACAGACCGGCAGGGCAACGATCGTCTGGTGCCCGACGTCCTGACCTCGGGCCATCATGGCCGGGTCGCAGAGTGGCGGAATGAACAGGCGGAAAAGATTACGCGCGAGCGGCGGCCGGACCTCTGGCGGCAGCTCGCGGAGCAGGATGAAAAAGGACAAGGGCGATGAACACGCTTGAGAAGTTCGAGGCCAGCCAGCTCGATAAGCTGCAGGCCAGGCGCGAGACTCCGGACTTCGGCCCGGGCGACACCGTGCGCGTCAACGTGCGCGTGGTCGAAGGCGAGCGCGAGCGTATCCAGGCCTACGAAGGCGTCTGCATCGCGGTGAAGAACGACGGCATCAACTCGTCCTTCACCGTGCGCAAGATTTCGTTCGGCGAGGGTGTGGAGCGCGTGTTCCCGCTCTACGGTCCGCGGGTCGACTCCATCGAGGTGGTCCGCCGGGGCAAGGTCCGCCGGGCGAAGCTCTATTACCTGCGCGGCCGCACCGGCAAGCGCGCGCGCATCTCCGAGCGCACCACGGGCCGCGGCATGGCCCGCAAGGGCGAGGTGGTCGTGCCGGAGACCGGCGTGGCCGAACGGCCGGAGGACGCTGTGGCACCGCCGGTCGAGGCCGAAGCGACGGAAGCGACCTCCGAGGCAGTCGAGACCGAGGAAACCAAAAGCGAGTAACCGTCCGGCTCCGGCAGGTGGGCCGACGCAGACAGGCAGCGCCCCGGAGCTCATGTTCGCGGGGCGTTTTGCTTTCCGGGACGACGCATAGAAGAAAGATGTGACGATGGCGCAGCCGAAGACACTGTTCGATAAAATCTGGGAATCCCACCTGGTCGATGTGCAGGACGACGGCACCTGCCTGATCTATATCGACCGGCATCTCGTTCACGAGGTCACGAGCCCGCAGGCCTTCGAGGGCCTGCGCATGAACGGCCGGACCGTGCGCCGTCCGGACGCGACGCTTGCCGTCGCCGACCATAACGTCCCGACGACCGACCGCAGCGGCGGCATCGACGACGAGGAATCGCGCATCCAGGTCGAGACGCTGACCCGGAACTGCGAGGAGTTCGGCATCGAGCTCTTCGACATGGACGACATCCGACAGGGGATCGTGCACATCATCGGGCCGGAGCAGGGCTTCACGCTGCCGGGCACGACCATCGTGTGCGGCGACAGCCACACCGCGACCCATGGCGCGTTCGGCGCGCTCGCGTTCGGCATCGGGACGTCCGAGGTCGAGCATGTGCTGGCCACCCAGACGCTGCTGCAGCGCCCGGCGAAGAACCTGCTTGTTGCTGTCGACGGCGACCTGTCGCTGGGCGTGACCGCGAAGGACATGATCCTCGCGATCATCGGCGCCATCGGCACCGCGGGCGGCACCGGCTCGGTCATCGAGTACGCCGGCGACGCGGTCCGCGCGCTCTCCATGGAGGGCCGCATGACCATGTGCAACATGTCGATCGAGGGCGGCGCGCGCGCGGGCCTCGTCGCGCCGGACGACACGACCTACGAATACCTCAAGGGCCGCCCGATGGCGCCGAAGGGCACGGCATGGGAACAGGCGGAGGCCTACTGGCGCACGCTGCCCACCGACGACGGCGCGACCTACGACAAGGAAGTGCGCCTGTCCGCGCCGGACATCCCGCCGCAGGTGACCTGGGGTACGAGCCCCGAGAACGTCGTGCCGATCACCGGCGCGGTGCCGGACCCGGAGGCCGACGCGCGCGACGACAACCAGCGCCAGGCCTGGGAACGCTCGCTCGAATACATGGACCTGGCGCCGGGCACCAAGATGCAGGACGTGGCCGTCGACAAGGTGTTCATCGGATCGTGCACCAACGGCCGCATCGAGGACCTGCGCGAGGTTGCCGAGATCGCGAAGGACCGCAAGGTGGCGGGCAGCGTCCACGCCATGGTGGTGCCGGGTTCGGGGCTCGTGAAGGAGCAGGCCGAGCGCGAGGGCATCGACAAGATCCTGATCGAGGCCGGTTTCGACTGGCGCGAGCCGGGC
>JAEPNS010000420.1:0-1980 GCA_017643325.1 Alphaproteobacteria bacterium
GGACCGCACCTAAAACGTCTTCACGTCCCCTGCTCCGCCGTAGGCCATCCAGCCGCCGTCGACGAACAGGGTCTCGCCGGTGATGTAGGACGCCCAGTCGGACGCCAGGAACGCAATGGCCTGCCCGATTTCCTCGGTCGTCGCCAGCCGGCCCAGCGGTGTGCGGTTGTTGAGGCGCTCGGTGTCGATCTTGTCGTCTTCGATCAGTCCCTGGATCATGGGCGTCGCGACATAGCCCGGGCCGACCGCGTTGACGCGAACCCCGTGCGGCCCCCACTCGCAGGCGAGCTCCTTGGTGAGCGCCACGATCGCCGCCTTCGACGGGCCGTAGGCCGTGCGGCGCGGCCAGCCGCCGGGGCCGTTCACCGATGCGATGTTGACGATGGCCCCCTTCCCGGCTGGCACCATGATCCGGCCCGCCGCCCGACAGATCTGCAGCGTGCCGCGCAGGTTCACGTCGATGATCCGCTGCCATGGCGCCATGTCCCGTTCGAGGGCGTATTTCACCTCGTCGACGAGACCGGCCGAGTTCACCGCGATATCGAGCCCGCCGAGCGCCTCGGCGGCGGCCTGCACGGTCGTTTCCGCTTGCTGCTCGTCGGACACGTCGCATGCGAACGTCGGGCAGTTGCCCAGCTCCGCCGATCGGACCGCCAGCCCGTCGGTGTCGACGTCCGCCAGCGCCACGTCGGCGCCCAGGTCGCGCAGGATCCCGGCCGTCGTCGACCCGATCCCGCTCGCCCCGCCGGTCACGAGGGCCTTCCGGCCTTCAAGCGTGAACATGTCCCCTCCCCGCAATTCCGCGGGGATTGGAGCATCCGGCTTTCATGGAAGCAACCGGCGCACCGTCATCGCGCGGAGCGCTGCGCCGCGATGCTTCGCCGATGAACGTCATGGCCGGAGTTGTTCCGGCCATCCACGTCAGCGCCCCACGCAACACCACCCGGGGGTTCCGTTAGACGTGGATGCCCGCAACAGGTGCGGGCATGACAAAAATGGATCGGGGAGAACGCGCCGCCTAGCCGAAGCGGATGTCGTCGGACCAGACGCGCTCGAGGCCGCGCAGCAGCGACCACGCCGCATCGATCTGGGAGTCTTCCGCGCGCAGCGATTCCGCGTGGCGCGCTTCCATCTCGTCCAGCGACTTGCAGAGCTCGAGGCCCTTCTTGCTGGCGCGGATACGCACCGAACGCCGGTCGCGCTCGGAGCGCTCCTGCTCCAGATACGCGGTGTCGACCAGGTGGCGCACGTTGTAGGTGACGTTGGAGCCGATGTAGTAGCCCCGGTCGACCAGTTCGCGGATCGACACCTCGGACTCCTGGATGTTCATCAGCAGGAGCGCCTGCACGGCGTTGATGTCGTCGATACCGAGTTGACTGAGCTCGTAGCGGATCACGTCCAGATAGCGGCGGTGGAGCCGCTCGATCAGGCGCGTGATGTCACTGTAGGACGCGACGGCAGTGGTTCCGGATGCATCTGGCATAACACCGGCATTCTGCGCGGCGCGGCTTAACGGCGGGTAAAGAATATCTTGAACGCGATGCATTGGTCGTTTTTCGCGAGCGCTATTCATCGACCGAGATCCCAGCTAGTTTGTTTTGCACAAAAAACGAACAGGGGGATCTCATGCGAGCTATCTGTTTTGTTTTCATCGTTGCACTGGCCGGATCGTTTCACGCCACCAGCGCCCACGCCAATATGAAGGCCAAATGCACGGCGAGCCTTGAAAAAGCGTCCAAAAAGGTCGAAGCCCGTACTCGGGATGAATCGACCCTGAGACGCTGGGAAGCAATGCTCAAAAACGCGAAACAGCGTGAGAGCGGCGGGCTTTACAAGGGTTGCCACTTGATAGCCGAGAAGATTCTCCGGGAATAAAGCCCGTCTATTCCTGGGACATGGCGAGGATGGCGGTCGTCCGGGGGCGGTAGAGCGCCTGGTAGTAGAGCCGGCGCGCCGGAATCAGGCCGGTCAGCATCATCG
>JAEPNS010000420.1:1990-2419 GCA_017643325.1 Alphaproteobacteria bacterium
GAAATAGACCTCGCTCACGACCAGTCCCTCGCCCTCGTCGACATTGAATCCGTTGGGCAGGACCGCGGAATCGCCGGGTGTCCCGATCTGGCTGGCCTGCGAGACGGCCCCTGTGCCGACCTGCTGCCAAAGAACCTCGGGTCCGGTGGGCTCGCCGGTGACCGAGGTGATGATGATGTTGCCCTCGCCGAAAATGTCGAAGGGCGCGCCGATCTGGGCGGCGGCTGCGAAATAGTCGTCGAAGTCGCTCTCGTCGAGGGCCTCGGCGCGGGCCACAAAGTCCCCCACGAAGCTGGTCACGCGTTCCATCTTCTGGTTCACGAGCGCGAACCGCGCGAACTCGAACCCGCCCATCAGCAGCCCGATCAGCACCGGCATCGCAAAGGCGAACTCGAGCATCACCCCGCCACGGCGGTCTTCGCGCAGATT
>JAEPNS010000421.1 GCA_017643325.1 Alphaproteobacteria bacterium
GACTTCGAGGTCGACGAAAAGGCCCGCGCCGCCACGCTGACCGAAGAGGGCGTAGAGCATGCCGAACAGCTCCTCGCCGAGGACGGGCTGCTCGAGGAAGGCGCGAGCCTCTACGACATCACCAGCGTGACGATCCTGCATCACGTCAACCAGGCGCTGCGCGCGCACAAGCTGTTCCAGCGCGACCGCGACTACATCGTGAAGGACAACCGGGTCGTCATCATCGACGAGTTCACCGGGCGCATGATGGAGGGCCGGCGCTATTCCGACGGCCTTCACCAGGCGCTGGAGGCCAAGGAAGGCGCGCAGGTCCAGAACGAGAACCAGACGCTCGCGTCTATCACCTTCCAGAACTATTTCCGGCTCTACCCGAAACTTGCGGGCATGACCGGCACGGCGATGACCGAATCCGCTGAGTTCGCGGAAATCTACTCGCTGGAGGTCGTGGACATCCCGACCAACAACCCGATGGTCCGCGACGACCAAAACGACGAGGTCTACCGGACGCTCGGCGAGAAATACAACGCGATCATCGAGCTCATCGAGGACGCCGTGAAGCGCGGCCAGCCGGTGCTCGTCGGCACCGTGTCGATTGAGAAGTCCGAGCAGGTCTCCGAAGAACTCAAGAGGCGCAAGATCGCCCACGAGGTCCTGAACGCGCGCCACCACGAGCGCGAGGCGCACATCATCGCCCAGGCGGGCGTGCCGGGCGCCGTTACCATCGCGACCAACATGGCCGGCCGCGGCACGGACATCCAGCTCGGCGGCAACCTGGACATGCGCGTCGAAACCGAGCTCGGGGACATCGAGGACGAGGCCGAACGCGCCGCCAGGATCGAGGCCATCAAGGCCGAGATCGCTAAGCTACATGACGAGGTCATCGCGGCGGGCGGCCTGATGGTGATCGGGACCGAGCGCCACGAGAGCCGGCGGATCGACAACCAGCTGCGCGGCCGCTCCGGCCGACAGGGCGATCCGGGCACCTCGCGCTTCTTCCTGTCGCTGGAAGACGACCTGATGCGAATCTTCGGGTCCGAGCGCATGGACGGGATGCTCCAGAAGCTCGGCATCGAGGAGGGCGAGGCGATCGTCCACCCGTGGATCAACAAGGCGCTCGAGAAGGCGCAGCAGAAGGTCGAGGCGCGGAACTTCGAGATCCGCAAGCAGCTGCTCCAGTACGACGACGTCATGAACGACCAGCGCAAGGTCATCTACGAGCAGCGCAAGGACCTGATGCAGACCGACGACGTGTCGGAGACCGTCAAGGCGATGCGCGAGGAAGTGCTCGAGGACCTGGTCGCCCGGACGATCCCCGAAAAGGCATTCGCCGAGCAGTGGGACACGGACCTGCTCCACGAAGAGGTGATGCGGGTCTTCGGTCTCGACATCCCGGCCAAGGAATGGGCGGCCGAGGAAGGCATCGCGGACGAGGAAATTCACGACCGCCTGCAGAAGATGATCGACGAGAAGATGGCGGCCAAGGCCGCCAACTACGGCGCGGACCTCATGCGCATGGCCGAGAAGAACCTGCTGCTGCAGATCCTCGACCAGTACTGGAAGGACCATCTCCTCCGGCTGGACCACCTGCGCCAGGGCATCGGCCTGCGCGCCTTCGGTCAGAAGAACCCGCTCAACGAGTACAAGCGCGAAGCCTTCGACATGTTCCAGGACATGCTGGGCCGGCTGCGCGAGGGCGTGACGATGCTGCTGAGCCACCTGGAGATCCAGGTCGACGTACCGAACCCGGTGCCTGAGCCGCAGTCGCCGCAGCGCATGGAGGCCCAGCACGCCGATACCGGGGCGTTTGGCGATGCCGCCCCCGCTGGCAACGCGGCCCAGCCGGCGCGCAACCAGGCCGTCGCGGAACTGGACCCGAACGATGCCTCGACCTGGGGCAAGGTCCCGCGCAACGCGGCCTGCCCGTGCGGCTCCGGCAGGAAGTACAAGCACTGCCACGGCAAGGTGGCGTAGGGCCTACAAGTTCGTCATGCCCGCACTTGTTGCGGGCATCCACGTCCTTCGGCCTTTCGAATTTCCCAGCGTGACCCGCCGACGTGGATGGCCGGAACAGGTCCGGCCATGACGTTGGTGTTGGGTTGACGTTTCAAACCCATCCTTCGGAGCGGCCAGCACGGGTGAAGGCACGAACTAGGCCAGCCCCGCCGTCCCCAGCTTCGCGAACTTGTCCCGGCGGTGCGCCTTCAGCGCGGCGCCGTCCATGCCGTCGAACCCGGCCAGCGCCTCGCCCATGGCGGTGCCGACGGCGGCGATCGCCGCCTCGGGATCGCGCTGCGCGCCCCCGAGGGGCTCCTCGATCACGCCGTCGATCAGGTCGAGCCGCATCAGGTCCTGGGCCGTGAGCTTGAGGGCCTCGGCAGCCTCCTGCGCGCGCGACCCGTCGCGCCACAGGAT
>JAEPNS010000422.1 GCA_017643325.1 Alphaproteobacteria bacterium
TTGTGCCCAGAACCCACTTGCGGATCCGCTGGCGTCCGAAACGGCGCTGGACGGCGACGGAAAACTCGGTGATCGCGGTCATCGTGAGACGAGCCCCCAGCGTTCGATCGTGTCCGCTTCGAGCGGGCGCAGCAGGTAGTGATCGAGAACGATCCATGTGAGGCCGATCAGCACCATTCCGAGAATGATCTGCGCGGTGTTGTCGAGCTCCTGACCGGCGAAAATCATGTTCCCGAGTCCGGCCTGGCCGGCGAGCATTTCGCCGGCGATCACGGCGCGCCAGGCGAAGCCGATGGACAACCGCGAACCGATTGCAACCGAGGGCATTGCGCCCGGCAACAGAACGTCTTTGACGATCTGGAACCGTGAGGCGCCGAGGGTGCGCGCCGCACTGATGTAGCGCATCGGCACCGAACGGACCCCGGATAACACGTTGAATGCGATCGGAAAGAAGCTTGTATAGAGGATGACGATCAATACGGTCGTATTGCTGTTCCCGAACCAGATCACGATCACCGGGAAGATCGCGATGCCCGAGACCGACTGGAAGAAGTTCATCAGCGGATAGAACATGTCGGCGACGGTTCGGTTGAGCCCAAGGAACAGACCGAAAGGAATGCCAAGGCCGATACCGATGACGCTGCCGATCACGAGCCGGGTGAGCGTGTCGGTATAAAAACTTATGAGAACGCCCTTCTCCAGCAAGTCCACCGACGACGCGAGGGTCGTGAGCGGTGAGGGAAGGTAACGGTCGGGCCGCTCGATCATGGCCGAGACGATCGACCAGAAGATCAGGACCCCGATCAGCAGGATGACGAGCTGGATCGCCCGGCTGTCGGTGATCTGCTTCTTCAGCGATTTGCGCCGGTGCGGCGCGTGGTCAATGCTCGTCATCGCTGGTCACCTCCGAGCGGACGAGACGGAGGATTTCGTCCCGCGCGTCGGTGAATTTCGGATTATTCACCATGTCCTTCCAGACACGCTCGTTGCGCGGGATATCGATCTTGACCTCGGTCTTGATCCGGCCCGGGCGGCGCGAGAACACGATGCAGCGGTCGCCCAGGAAGGCAGCTTCCTCGACCGAGTGGGTGATGAACAGGATCGTCTTGCGGGTCGCCATGACGACCCGGTTGAGTTCGTCCTGAAGGGTGATGCGCGTTTGCGCGTCCACGGCCGCAAACGGCTCGTCCATCAGCATGATGACGGGGTCTGCGCAGAGTGTACGCGCGACGGCTACACGCTGTTTCATGCCGCCGGACAGTTCGTGCGGATAACGCTCCTCGAAACCTGTCAGCCCGACGAGATCGACATACTCCTGGACCTTGCGTTCGCGCTCTTCCCTTGGCGTGCGACGCAATTCAAGGCCGTGGCCGATATTCCGGTTCACCGTTCGCCAGGGAAGGATGGCGTGTTCCTGGAACACGACGCCGCGGTCCGGGCCTGGACCCTTGATTTCGACCCCGTCGACCATGGCCCGGCCTTCGCGGTAGGGGAGCAGTCCGGCGATGATGTTGAGGAAGGTCGTCTTTCCGCAGCCACTGGGCCCGACGATGGCCACGAACTCGTTTTCGTAGATCTGGAGATCGATATTGTCGAGCGCGTGGACCGATTCCCCCGTGTATTCGTCGGGATAGTGGTGCGACAACCCCTGAACGATGAGCTTTGCGTCACCCGTCATGCCGTGTCCCATCTGAATTTTCGTGGTTGTGCCGGCGGGCGCAGGATCGCTGCGCCCGCCGCACAATCATTTGTGCGTTCGAAACGCGATACCGGCTAGCTGGCCTTGCCCAGGTCGGCGAACCATTCCGGATGGCGTTCCATCGTCGACTTGATGAACTTGTCGTCGAGATACTGGTCGGCCGGGAACGGCTTCTTCATCTTCTTCTGCGAGATCAGCCGCTGGACCGAGCCGTCGAACGCCTTTGCGGTGTTCTCACCGATACGCGGGTCGTACTGCCAGAAAGGCAGGCCGGCGAGAATCTCTTCCTTCGAGTTGTTCACGAAACGGGTCGCAATCTCGGCGACTTCGTCGCGATTTGCGGGGTCACGAACGTAGGCGGCCGCCTGTGCGATCGCGTCAACGAAGGCCTGGGTCGCCTTCTCGTCCTTGTAGACCCGCTCGGGGTTGCCGTGCAGGTAGGCACAGAAGCAGACCAGGTCACCGCCGCGCTTGACCAGCTTGGATCCACCGACCTTGTTCAGCGCCTGCGTCACGAAGGGTTCCCACGCCGCGACTGCGTCAACGCCACCCGTGTCGAGGACCGAGACGAGTCCCGGCGGGCGCGTGTTGACCCGGTCGACGTCGTCGGCGGACAGGCCGGCTTCCTTGAGTGCTTCGATCAGCCATAGGTCGCCCGTCGAGCCGAAGGTCACGCCGACCTTCTTGCCCTTCAGATCGGC
>JAEPNS010000423.1:0-1957 GCA_017643325.1 Alphaproteobacteria bacterium
GTGAACAGCGTTACGGGTGTCTCGACAGCGGACTGCGCCGCGGCAAGCCGAATTCAGGACCACACCTTCCACGGTGCATCGCCCGAATCCCAAAGCGCTTCGAGCTGGCGCTTCTCGCGCAAGGTGTCCATCGGCTGCCAGAACCCGTCATGGTGGTAGGCGGCGAGATTGCCGTTTGCCGCCAGCGTGTTGAGCGGCCCCTGCTCCCAGACGCAATCGTCGCCGTCGACCAGGTCAAGCACCCCCGGCTCGCAGACGAAAAACCCGCCGTTGATGGTGCCGCCGTCGCCGCGCGGCTTCTCGGCGAAGCGCGCGACCCGGTCGCCGTCGGTCTCGACCGCGCCGAAGCGCCCGGGCGGGCGCACGGCGGTCATGGTGCATGTCGCCCCCACCGTCTCGTGGAAGGCGATCGTCGCGGTGACGTCGATGTCCGCCACGCCGTCGCCGTAGGTCAGGCAGAACCGCTCGCCGTCGAGATACTCGGCCGCACGGCCGATCCGCCCGCCGGTCTGGGTGTCGTCGCCAGTGTCCACCAGCGTGACCTTCCACGGCTCCGCCGCCCCGGTGTGGTACTCGATGTCGTTGTCGCGCAGGTCGACCGTCACGTCGGCCGAATGGAGCACGAAGTTTGCGAAGTACTCCTTGATCACGTAGCCGCGGTAGCCGAGGCAGACCACGAACTCGGTGATCCCGTGGTGGCCGTAGATCTTCATGATGTGCCAGAGGATCGGCCGGCCGCCGATCTCGACCATCGGCTTCGGCCGGACCTCGGTCTCTTCCGACAGGCGCGTGCCGCGCCCGCCCGCCAGTATCACCGCTTTCATGCCGCGGCCCCCGTGGTCGTGCGATACCGGACGCTTCTAGCAGAGGGGCCGATGCGCCGCCAGAAGGCGGACATGTGCCGACTGAGCCCTCACCCTGAGCCTGACGAAGGGCGAGAGCGACAACCTCATACTTCGACGGGCTCAGCATGAGGTTGTTTCGTCATCGCAGGCGCAAAAAGCCCGCGCTTGCGTTTTGCAGAGTCCCGTCCCTATATTCCGGCTTTAATGACTGCCGCCCGAACAGGCTCCTCCGTCCCCGATCTGCCGGCGGAATTCCCGTTTCCACATCGCCATTTGCTGGGTATCGCCGATCTTTCCCCGGACGAGATCGGCTACCTGCTCGACCTGTCGGACCACTACGCGGAGTACAACCGCGCGCGCGGCCCGAAGCTCGACCTGATGCGCGACAAGACGCTCATCAATCTCTTCTTCGAGGATTCGACCCGGACCCGCACGTCGTTCGAGCTGGCGGGCATGCGCCTCGGCGCGGACGTCATCAACATCGCGGTCGCCAGTTCGTCCATCAAGAAGGGCGAGACGATCATCGACACCGCCATGACGCTCAACGCCATGCACGCCGACGCGCTGGCCGTGCGGCACAACAACGCCGGCGCGGTCATGCTCCTGTCGGAGAAGGTCAACTGCGCGGTCATCAACGGCGGCGACGGCAGCCACGAGCACCCGACCCAGGCGCTGCTTGACGCGCTGACGATCCGCCGGCGCAAGGGCCATCTCCAGGGCCTGCTCGTCGCGCTGTGCGGGGACGTCGCCCACTCGCGGGTCGCGCGCTCGAACATCTACCTTCTGCAGACCATGGGCGCGCGGGTGCGCGTGATCGCGCCCCCGACACTGATCCCGCCCGCGATGGAACGGCTCGGCGTCGAGGTGTTCCACGACATGCGCGCGGGGCTCGAGGATTGCGACATCGTGATGATGCTGCGCCTGCAGCGCGAGCGCATGCAGGGCTCGTTCGTCCCGTCGGTGCACGAATATTTCAAGTTCTACGGGCTCGACTACGACAAGCTGCAGCACGCCAAGCCGGATGCGCTGATCATGCACCCGGGGCCCATGAACCGGGGCGTGGAGATCGACTCCGACGTCGCCGACGACATCGACCGTTCGCTCATCCGCGA
>JAEPNS010000423.1:1967-2390 GCA_017643325.1 Alphaproteobacteria bacterium
GGCGTCGCGGTGCGCATGGCCTGTCTCGACGTGCTGACCCGCGACGGGCCGGGCGAAACGTCATGACCGGCAAGGTTGCCTATATCAACGCCCGGGTGATCGACCCGGCGTCGGGTGTCGACCACCCGGCCAGCGCGTCGGGCGGCGTGCTGACCGACGGGGAATCCATCGTCGCCATGGGGCCCGACATTTTCAACGGCGGACGCCCGGCCGATGCCGAGATCGTGGACTGCGCCGGGGCCGTGCTGGCGCCGGGCCTGGTCGACATGCGCGTCGACTTCGGCGAGCCCGGCTCCGAACACAAGGAAGACATCGAGAGCGGCAGCCACGCGGCGGCGGCCGGAGGCGTGACCGCCGTCGTGACCCTGCCCGACACCGAACCCGCCATCGACGACGCGTCGGTGCTGGAGTTCGTCGCCCGGC
>JAEPNS010000424.1 GCA_017643325.1 Alphaproteobacteria bacterium
GTTGAGTGCGTCGCTCGCGGCGAGCGCCGACTGGTAGTTCTGCAAGAGGTTCGACACGGTGGCGTCGAACACGCTCAGGAACGGGTCGGGCCAGACGCCCATCCAGATCACGAGCGCGACCAGCGGCGCAAAGATCGCCACCTCACGCGGCTCGAGGTCGAGGATCTGCTTCAGGTGATCCTTTTCGAGCTTTCCGAAGACCACCCTGCGGTAAAGCAGCAGCATGTAGGCCGCTCCGAGGATCACGCCTGTCGCAGCGAAGAGCGCCACCCATGTGTTGTCCTGGAACGCGCCGACCAGAACCAGGAATTCGCCGACAAAGCCGCTGGTGCCCGGCAACCCGACCGAGCCGAGCATGAACACCATGAAGACAAACGCATAGACGGGCATTCGCTCAACTAGCCCGCCGTAGTGCGAAATCTCGCGACTGTGCTCGCGGTCGTACACGACGCCAACGCAGAGGAACAGCGCGGCCGAGACGATCCCGTGGCTGATCATCTGGAACATCGCGCCGTCGATGCCCTGCTGGGTCGCGGTGAAAATGCCGATGGTCACGAAGCCCATGTGGGCAACGGACGAATAGGCGATCAGCTTTTTCATGTCTTCCTGGGCCAGCGCGACCAGCGAGGTGTAGATGATCGCGATGACCGAGAGCGTGTAGACCAGCGGGACGAACTGTTCCGACGCGATCGGCAGCATCGGCAGCGAGAACCGAAGGAAGCCGTAGCCGCCCATCTTCAGAAGAACACCCGCCAGGATGACCGAGCCGGCCGTCGGTGCCTCCACATGGGCGTCCGGCAGCCAGGTGTGGACCGGCCACATGGGCATCTTCACCGCGAAGGAGGCGAAGAAGGCCAGCCACAGCCATGTCTGCATCTCCGGCGGCACGGCGTAGGCGATCAGGGTCGGGATATCGGTGGTTCCCGCCTCGAAATAGAGCGCGAGCAGCGCCGCAAGAAGCAGGACCGAGCCCGCAAGCGTGTACAGGAAGAACTTGAAGGCCGAGTAGACCCGGCGCGGCCCGCCCCATACGCCGATGATGATGAACATCGGGATCAGGACGGCCTCGAAGAAGATGTAGAACATCACGAAGTCGAGGGCCGCGAAGGTGCCGACCATCATCGTCTCGAGGACGAGGAAGGCGATCATGTATTCCTTCACCCGATGGGTCACCGCCTTCCAGGAGGCGAGCACGCAGATCGGAGTGAGGAAGGTCGACAGGATCACGAAGAACAGCGAAATCCCGTCGATACCCATGTGATAGGAGATGTTGAGTTGCGGCAGCCACTCGAACTTCTCGACAAACTGGAAATCGGCGGTCGTCGGGTCGAAATTGATCCACAACAGCAAGCTGATCACGAACGTCGCCAGCGACGTCCACAACGCGGCCCAGCGCGCGTTGCGCGCGACGATATGTTCCTCACCGCGCACCAGCATGATGAACACGACGCCGACCAGGGGCAGGAACGTCGTCAGGGACAGGATCGGGAAAGAGTCCATGGCGCGCCGCTCCTACCGGAAGAACCCGAACAGGAACCACGTCGCGAACAGGACGAGGCCGATCAGCATCGCGAAGGCGTAGTGATAAACGTAACCGGACTGCAGGCGGCTCGCCCGGCCAGCCAGGTCCTTCGTCGCCGCCGCAATCCCGTCCGGGCCGACGCCGTCGATCACAGACCCGTCACCTGACTTCCACAGCCCGCGGCCGAGCACGAAGGACGGGCGCACGAACACCCGGTCGTAGAGCTCGTCGAAATACCACTTGTTGTAGACGAAGGTGTGAACCGGCTTGATCTTGGCGACGAACGCGGCAGGCCAGCCCGGCTTCATCATGTACATCACGAAAGCGCCGAGGATCCCGACGAGACCGACGGCGATCGGCAGGATCTTCACCCACTTCGGCACGTGGTGCGCTTCCTCGATGATGTCACTCAGCATGAGGATAGAGGCACCCCAGAAGTCGTCCATCTGGTCGCCGACGAAATACTCGTAGGCCAGATAACCCGAGAAGATCGCTCCGACCGCCAGGACGAGCAGCGGCACCACCATCACCGGCGGAGATTCGTGCGCGTGATCGTAAGTGTGCTCGTCCGCGCGCGTGCGCCCGTGGAACGTCAGGAACAGCAGGCGCCAGGAGTAGAAGGCGGTCATCAGGGCGGCAAAGATTCCGAACCAGAAGGCGTACTGGCCGACGCCGGTATGCGCGGCGAACGCCGATTCCAGGATGATGTCCTTCGAATAGAACCCGGCAAAGCCGATCCCGAGGAGCGGAATCCCGACGCCCGCAAGCGCGAGCGAGCCAATCCACATAAGCGCGGCCGTGACCTTCATCTTCGGGTACAGGCCGCCCATCTTGCGCATGTCCTGCTCGTCGTCCATCCCGTGGATC
>JAEPNS010000425.1 GCA_017643325.1 Alphaproteobacteria bacterium
TTGACCAGGTTCTCGCCCTTGGATTCCACGGTCGCGCGGATCAACTCGGGGTTCGTCATCAGGAAATTGGTCGGCGCCAGCGCGTCGACGAACTGGCGGGTGTAGAAGTCCACCTTCTTGGCCGTCTTGTCGTCGAGCCCCTCGACGTCGCGCACCGTGTTGGTAAGCCACTGGGACGACAGCAGGTAGGACTGCTTGATGTAGTCGAACAGGATGCTCTCGTCCCATTCGGAATCCCTGAAGCGCCGGTCGTCGGCGGCCGGCTCCGCGACGTTTTCGACCTCTGCGCCCATCATCCGCTGTGCGGTGTTCTGCCAGAGGTTCATGTAGCCCTGCCAGAGCTCGAACTGGGCCTGCATCAGGTGGGCCGGGTTGGACATCATGCGCTGGGTCAGTTCGAGGAACGCCTGGCCGATGTTGAGCGGGTCACCCATGCCGATGGACGAGCCGGACTGGTTCGCGAGGAAGCCGTTCACCAGCACCTGGCTGCGTTCGGCGATCTTCGCCATCGCGGCGGTCAAATCCTCGGCTTCCGGAATCTCGCGACCCGTGCCTTTTTCATTTTGTTGATCCGACATCGGGCAATCCTCTATAAATTCGACGCTTTTTGCGAATCGGACCTGGCCGGACGTGTCTTAATCGCCAGTCTCGCTTGGGTGCAGGGGAACTTATGTTGCACTGCACACAAGATCAAGCGAATAGACCGTCCGCTTTTGATTCGCGCAACGTCACGAGGGGTGGACTTGCGATGACGAACGGACTTTTCGGTATTCCGCGCCGGGTGCTTCCGGTGGTCGCCGTGCTCGCGCTCGCGGGGTGTTCGGACCTGGACGTGTTCGGACTGTTCGACGACGACGCGCCGGCGGCAGAGACGGCCGGGGACCAGGACCTGCGTGCGCGGGGCGATGCCGAGCGCGCGGCAGCCGAGGATTCCGACACGCCGTCGCTGACGTCCGTGCCGAGCCGCCCGGCGGCCGGCTCGTCGGCGGTGCGCGACCGCGTCGTCGAGGGCCTGATCGCTGACCGCAACAATGCACGCTACACCGACGAGGCCATCCGGCTGCAGGGCAGCACCCGCGCCGCCGACGTCCCGCAGGCCGCGTCCGCGCCGACGCCGTCCGCGCCGCCGGCGTCGGTCACGACCACCCCGGTCCCGCCGGCTCCCGCGACGCCTGCCCCCGCGATCGCCGATATTGCCGTGACTCCGCCGCCTCCGCCGCAGGTGTCGGTGGTTCCGAATGCGCGCCCGCAGGCGAGCGTCACGCCGCAGGTGGCTGTGGTCCCGAACGCCCGTCCGGCGGCGCGGCCTGAATCGCAGGTGGCCGTGATCACGAACCCGCGGCCGCTCCCACCGACGGCATCCGCCGTCCGCCCGGCGGCCACGCCGCCGGCCGCGGCTGTGCCTGCGGCCCCGGCGCAGCGGCTTCCCGCGATCGCGCAGAGCCAGTCGGTCTCGGTCGACCTGAGCGTGCTCGGCGGAGGCGGCGGCTATTACGGTGGCGTCAACTCCTATGGCGTCAACCCCTATGGCGGCGGCTACCTCCCGGTCTCCGCGCAGATCAGCCCCGAGGCGCAGGTCGCGACCATCCAGTTCGGCCACAGCTCGGCCCGGCTGGGTGCGCGCGACCGGCAGATCATCAACGCGGTCGCATCGGCCTACCGCAACACCGGCGGGCAGATCCTCGTCGTGGGGCATGCCAGCAGCCGCACCGCGCAAATGCCCAAGAACCGGCACGAACTCGCCAACTTCAACGTGTCCTTTGCGCGCGCGAACGCGGTTGCCCAGGCGCTCATCGGCGCCGGGATTCCGCCGGCCCGCGTCACCGTCGAAGCCGTTTCGGACGACCAGCCGATCTACTCCGAGGCGATGCCGACCGGCGAGGCAGGCAACCGAAGGGCGGAGATTTTCGTTCTCCGGTAGGGGAACGATAAAGACCCTCGCACCTGCGCTCCCGGAGCGCTAAAAGTGCGCCCGGCGGCGTTCGCGCCGTTTCGGGCGTTGGCCCATGAGTGTTTTCAGCCCAACCGGACAGGACCCATGAACACCGAGTTCCACCGCATCAGGCGGCTCCCGCCCTACGTTTTCGCCGAAGTCAACGCCATGAAGGCGACGGCGCGTGCGGCCGGTGCGGACATCATCGACTTCGGCATGGGCAACCCCGATCTCCCGACGCCGCCGCATATCGTCGAGAAGCTCGTCGAGACGGTGCAGGACCCGCGCACCCACCGCTATTCGAACTCGCGCGGCATTCCGGGGCTGCGGAAGGCCCTTTCGGGCTACTACGAGCGCCGCTTCGGGGTCGATATCGATCCCGAAACCGAGGCGATCGTCACGATCGGCTCGAAAGAGGGGCTTGCCAATCTCGCCCAGGCGATCACC
>JAEPNS010000426.1 GCA_017643325.1 Alphaproteobacteria bacterium
GGCCTGCATTTCGAGGACATCCGCAAGCTGCTTGAGGTGCTCCACGAACTGGTCGACCAGGGCAACACGGTGATCGTGATCGAGCACAACCTGGAGGTCATCAAGACCGCCGACTGGATCCTCGACCTCGGCCCCGAGGGCGGCGACAAGGGCGGCGAACTGGTCGCCTGCGGCACGCCCGAGGACATCTGCGCCGAGCCGCGCAGCTACACCGGCCAGTTCCTCGCGCCCTACCTGCCGGCGCTCGAGAAGAAGCCGAAGAAACGGGCGTGAGGGACAATTGTCGAGACGACTAAAACGGAGAACCGCAGTAACGCGTGCCGAAAATGCTTCGGAAGAGTTCAGATACTTCTTTGATGAACTGAGCACCCTGTTCGAAAAGGAGGTCTCTCCGAGCGTATGCCTCGCCTATATGTTTTTTCGCCTCGAACAGGGCCAGAACAATGCGTTGTACTGCGGCTTGGTCAAAAATCACCAAGTCGATAAGGAAATCGCGATTTCTGCAATCGACGGCACCCACATGACACGAAAAGAATTTCGCGAATTCTACAAAAATATATTCGGGAGGCATGTCCCAAAAGACGCAACGGAGCGGATCGTGGAATCCGAAAAAATCCGGGATCGTCTGATGCACGGTAAGCAGGTGAAAGACTCAGAGATGTACGGCGCTATCGTCGACGTTGTGGATTACGTCGAAGCTCTCAATGAACACGTGAGCGAACTCGCGGGTGTCCGACCATTTGGTCCAACGAGAGGCTTTAAGGGTGCTGGGAAATCTCTACCAAAATCGACAAGCAGGCTTGTCGTAAAAGGGTTAGATTTCACGATCGGATGAGCGTTGTTACACTCTTTCGACCTCTTAATCTGAAACCGCTCCCAAAATGAGAGCGTGTCCCAGGAAAACGTTCAAAGTCGAAATTTTCTACAACTCGGCGTGTCCCGTCTGCCGCGCGGGGATGGACGACCAGCGCAACGCGCTGGAGCGGGCCGGTGCGGGCGACGACGCGATCTTCATCGACATGACCGAAGACCCGGACGCGCTCTCCGCTGAAGGGCTGACCCTCGACCATGTCCGGCGGCATTTCTACGTCCGCGACACGGACGGCAACCTGCACCGGGGTGCGGATGCGGCAGCCCTGCTCTGGCGAATGACGCCGCGCCGCCGCTGGCTCGGCTGGCTGGTCTCGCGGCCGGGCCTGCGGTGGGCCGCGCGGGTTTTCTATGACTGGTTCGCCGACCGGCTTTATAACTGGAACCGGCGCAAGGGGCGCTGGTAGCCGATTTCCCCCGGGGCGACGCGAGCATGAGCGAGACCGAAACCGAGCAGGAAGAGGAAATCCGCGAGGAGGAGGAGGTCGCCGAGGCCGCGCGGCTGGCGGCCTGGCAGATCTTCGAAGTGATCCGCCGCGACGGCGAGGAAGAGCTCGAGCGCCCGACCTCATCACTGGTCTGGTCGGGGATCGCCGCAGGCATCCTGATCAGCTTCTCGGTGCTCGGCGAGGCCTTTTTCCTGGCCCGGCTGCCCGACGCCGAGTGGAGTACGCTGATCGCGAGCTTGGGCTACTCGGCGGGCTTCCTGATCGTGATCCTCGGCCGGATGCAGCTGTTCACCGAGAACACGATCACGACGATCCTGCCCCTCAGCCACCGGCCGAAAACGCTCCTCATGCCGGTCGCGAGGCTGTGGGGCATCGTGTTCGCGGCGAACATGGTCGGCACGACGATCGCCGCCGCCTTCATCGCCTATTCCGGCGCGATCGTGCCGCCCTATTTCGAGGCCGTGATCGACATCTCGCAGAAGGTCGCGGACCTGTCGGCGGGCGAGGCGCTGATCCGCGGCATCCCGGCCGGCATCCTGATCGCGGGCATCGTCTGGATGCTGCCCTCGTCCACCGGGGCGGGCTCGTTCCTCGTGATCCTCGCCTTCACCTACCTGATCGCGCTCGGCGAGTTCACCCATGTGATCGCCGGGTCGGTCGAGGTCATCGCCCTGGTCTTCACGGGCGACATCAGCCTCGGCCACGCCGTCTTCCAGTCCATCGTGCCGACCTTCGTCGGCAACGTGATCGGCGGCACCCCCGTGTTCGCCCTGCTGGCACGCTGCCAGGTGATGGACGAGCTCTAGACCCCTCAACCGAAAGGGATTTCGAATGACCGCCTACGCCATTTTCGACGCCGATATCCACGACCAGGCCGGGATGGACGAATACCTCTCGAAGGTGCCCGCCACGCTCAAGCAGTACGGTGCGACCCTGCGCGCCGCGACCTCGAACATCGAGACCATCGAGGGCGGCTGGGAATCGAAGCGCATCGTGATCCTCGAGTTCGAGGACATGGAGGCGGCGCGCACCTGGTACAACTCGCCGGAA
>JAEPNS010000427.1 GCA_017643325.1 Alphaproteobacteria bacterium
AACTCTACACCATGAACGCCGACGGCAGCCGCCAGCAGCGCATCAGCTTCGGCGACGGCCGCTACGCGACGCCCGTCTGGTCGCCGCGCGGCGACCTGATCGCCTTCACCAAGATTTTCCGCGGCACGTTCCACATCGGCGTCATGCGGCCCGACGGGTCGGGCGAGCGCCTGCTGACCCGCGGTTTCCTGGTCGAGGGGCCGACCTGGGCGCCGAACGGCCGCGTCCTGATGTATTTCCGCCAGGAACGCAGCGACGCGCGCGGGCGCGGCGGTGACCCGCGGCTGTTTTCGATCGACCTCACCGGCTTCAACGAACGCGAGATCACAACGCCCGTCGGCGGGTCCGATCCGGCCTGGTCGCCGGGTCCGCTGCCGCAATAGGCAGACGGCGGAACAGGGGTCCGAATGCCCGTAAATCCTTGCCAGAATGCGCAGAATCGGTCCGAAGGGCGCTTGATTCCGCGATTCTCGCTCAGTATAGTCCCGGTCACCGACGGGCGGGTCTTCGGCCTGCGCGATGGTATGACCGCGAACCGGCGCCACGTGGGGAAGCACCGCAACGCGCAAACTCTCGAGTGGTCGCTGCGATCCTCGAAAACCATCACGGGCGGCACGTGCCCGTGGTCCCAGGCTTAAGGAGTCAGCCCATGAAATTCAGCATCCCCGGCCTCGCCGTCGCGGCACTTATTCTGGCCGCTTGCAGTTCCGACGGGAACAACGAGGGAACCTCCGGCAGCGCAGGCGCGTCGTCGGGCAGCAGCAACACCCAGGTGGCGACGACCCCGGCGGGTCCGAAGCCAGGTTCGCAGCTAGACCTCGAGATCAACGTCGGCGACCGAGTCTTCTTCGCGTTCGACAGTTCGGCGCTGTCCGCCGAGGCGCGCACGACGATCGAGCGCTGGGCTGCCTGGATGAAGACCTACCCGGCCAATCGCGCCATCATCGAAGGCCATGCCGACGAGCGCGGTACGCGCGAATACAACCTCGCGCTGGGCGAGCGCCGTGCCGATTCCGCACGCGACTATCTCGTCTCGCTGGGCGTCGACCCGAACCGGGTGAAGATCGTCAGCTTTGGCAAGGAGCGGCCGGCGGTCCCGGGTTCGAACGAGCGCGCCTGGGCGCAGAACCGCCGCGCGGTCCTCGTTCTCGACAACTAGACACCATCCGACAGGATGCGAACGCGCCCCGGACCTGTCCGGGGCGTTTTCGTTTGGAACACGACCTGCCATAGTTTCGCCGGAAATCGGGCCGAACGTCGCGGGCCGGGACCTTCCGGTCCGGTGCTCGGGGCCAAACGGACTTCGCTGGGACTTTCGCCATGAACCTCGCTTCCGCACGCATCGTCTGTGCCATTGCACTGCTGGCCGTGGCCGCGCCCACTGGCGCGCTCGCGCAGTCGCGCGACTCACGCGACCTGGGCGCCACCGTCGAGCGGCTCGAGCGCCAGCTCCAGACCCTCGAGCGCACGGTCTATCGCGGCCAGCAGCCGCCTGCCGGCGCTGTCTCGTCCGGTGCCGGCGCTCCGCCGGCGGCCCTGTCCGACCTGCAGATCACCACGACGTCGCTCGAGGAACAGATGCGCCGGCTGACCGGGCAGGTGGAGCAGCTGCAGTTCCAGGTGCGTCAGCTCAATGACCGGATGGACCGGCTTGTCGCCGATGTCGATTTCCGGCTGCGCGAGCTGGAGGGGGGCGCGGGCAATTCTCGGGCGTCGCGCGGCGGCGGTGCGGAGGTCGCGCCGGCTGCTCCCCAGGCCCCGGGTTCGGTCACGGTCCAGGGCGCTGGTGCGCCGCGGAGCCTCGGCACGCTGACCGAAAGCCAATTGCGTGCGTCCGGCGTTCAGTCGGCCGCGCCGGCCCAGGGCACGGCTGTCGCATCGGTGCCGGCCGGCCAGACCGTCTCGCTTCCCGACGGTTCCGTGCAGGAGCGCTACAACTACGCGCGGCAGTTCCTGCTGCGCCGCGACTTCGCGAACGCGGAGACCGCGCTTGCGGCGTTCGTCGACGCGCACCCGGAAGATCCGCTCGCCGGCAATGCCCAGTACTGGCTCGGCGAGACCTTCTACGTCCGTGGCGACTACCAGACCGCGGCCGTGTCCTTCGCCAAGGGTTTCCAGCAGTACCCCGACAGCGGCAAGGCCCCGGACAACCTGCTGAAGCTCGGCATGTCCCTCGGCCAGCTTGGCCAGGCCGAGGACGCCTGCATTACGCTGAAGAAACTGAGGGTCGAATATCCCGAGGCGCCGACCAGCATCGTCCAGCGTGCGGACCGGGAAATCGGCCGGCTGCAGTGCCGCTAGCCGCGACCCGCACGGAACCCGCGCCTCCAGTTGACGAC
>JAEPNS010000428.1 GCA_017643325.1 Alphaproteobacteria bacterium
GAGTGGCAACCCGATGTTGTCGTTTTTGCTTACATTACGGACGATTTGACGCGGGCCCGCTTTTGGCGGACCTACACGACTGCACACGGCGGCGAGAGAATTCTTACGACAACGGTCCCCGAGCGCGATCCCCCGCTGGACGTCTCGTCCGACACGGCGATCGTGAATGTGAGAGCGACGCGTGACTGGTGCCAGAGCGCTGTAAAGGCGCGGCGAGATGATGACCCCCTGATTGCCGAACTGGAGCAAAGTGTCCGCGTTGCGCGGGCGAACAACGAGGGCCGTGCTTCGTTGTGGAGCCTGTCCCACGCATACCTGTTCGATCGGATTGTTCATGGAAACGCGTTCTATAGGCTTTCCACCCGCGTCAGACCCTCGCAGAATCCGCGCCATGAAATGACGGGGTTCGATCAAGACGAACGTTTCCGGGAGTCGCTTGCGGCTATTCGGGAGACAGGCGTTCCCGTCGTTGTTGTTCATCTCGCGACGGCGGATGAACTGGCCGTCGGGGCGGAGTATGTGTTCCGCACCGATCAGGAAAAACTCCTCAACAGCTCGTTATCGGAAGTCTTTCGGTCGCCGATATATGAAACCATCGGTGCAGCCGTAACGCCTGCCGGCGGGTATGCCGCGATCAAGCGATCCCCATCCGACGCACATCCGAGTGCGACCGGAATGGAGTTCTACGCTGACGTTGTCACGACGGCTGTGATGGAAGCAGGATTGCCGTAATAAGTCTTGGTTCCGCTCAACGGTGCCGCCACCGGTGCGGCCGAATCTCGCAACCCCATCGTCGCCGACCGTTTGAGCATGGTGAGCGATTTCGGCCGTTTGGCCTCTCGCATCAGCAGCCATGCTGTAACTTGAGCAGTTCCGAGGCTCGCTGCCTTTAGGTCACGCGCCACGCGAAACGGGTGCAGAGATCTTTCGGCAAGAGAGTGTTTGCGCGTGCCTTCTGATCTTCCGAAAACACCTCCAGCCACTCGTCGGTCCGACCGACCCGGAAATGTGTCTGTGCTTCCCTGCGGGGAAGGTTGGTGTCGTCGAAAGCCGTCTCCGGGATTTCGAAGAACGCGAGCACCTCTGCCATGAAGCCGCGGGGATCCGCCACGAACTCCTCGAAGGTGGTGATCCGGATATCGAGCCCGGGTACTGTGTTTTCAGCCGCCACCCAGTTCTGCGTCCACTCGATCAGTTGTGCGTAGTGAGACGAAAGGAGGTGGTCGAGTTTCTCGGCGAAATCCCGCTCGAAATAGTCCGCGGGAAGCGCCGGAGAGACTGCCTCCAGCCCGAGACGACAAGCCGGTTCCAACTCACGGTGCGCATGGAAATTATCCAGATGGTGCAGCCACGACAGGGTTGCCTGGCGCGGATCGCGGACATGCACGATCATCCGGTCGAGCCGGTTGGCAAGGAACCGCAGGTTGGGCTCGCGCGCGGGGAGATGCTGCTGCGAGATCAGGTTCCCGAGAGCGAGCGTGTCCAATCTGTCGCGCAGGACAAGATCATCCGGGAACAGCGACACCGCGATCTTGGTTTCGCCGATCCCGAGCGCACGCGCGAGGCTGCGCGAGATAAAAATGCTCCCAGATTTCGGCATGGTGTTGAACAGGATCGGCGGCAGAAGCGTGGTCCGCGCGACGGCCGGATCGATCTCCGTGCTCGTCGGAGCGAGCGTCAGGTCCTCTTCGCGCGTGTGGCCTGAGTAATCGATCCGGCGCAGGCGCCCGTCGTCGAGGCGTTGGAGAACCATGCGGGTGTCCACGCCCATGTCCACAATGAAAGCCCCCTCCGGGCCGGTGGCGATCCTGCCCGCGGTCCGCAACCGGGGGGTTCTGCCGTCTCCGCCGCGTGTCTCGAATGACGCTGCGACGTGTCCGGATATCGAATCGATCATCACGGTCCCGCCTGTGATGATTCGCTGATCCGCACCATCCAGATGCTCGCCCCGGTCGGCGTTTTCCACCGACCAGAGGCCGTGCAGCGTATCGGGAATGGCACGGTTCATCGAAATCTCGGCTCGCCGGTCAAGTATCACGTGACGGCGACGCTTTAACCAATCGGGTGAATGAAGTACACAGGCGCGGGTATCCTGCCGCAACCGGATGGCGCGCGTTGCGGCGACGAAATTACGAGAATATTCGGGGAACCAGATGAGCCATGCGGACCGGTATTTCGGGCTTTGCAAGGATGTTTGCGACGCCCTCGATCACGAGCAGGTCGATGCACTGGCCGGGGATCTGCGCGATTTGCGCGAACGCAACGGGCGTCTGTTCGTTCTTGGCGTCGGCGGGAGCGCCGGGAACGCCAGTCATGCCGTGAATG
>JAEPNS010000429.1 GCA_017643325.1 Alphaproteobacteria bacterium
ATGGACCATGATCCGGGCATTCGGCAATGCATACCGTTTGCCCTTCGCGCCGCCAGCGAGCAGCAGCGAACCCATCGAGGCCGCCTGGCCCACGCAAAGGGTCGCGACGTCTGGCCGGATGTATTGCATGGTGTCGTAGATCGACATGCCCGACGTCACCACGCCGCCCGGCGAGTTGATGTAGAAGCTGATGTCCTTGTTGGGGTTTTCCGCTTCCAGGAACAGCAGTTGCGCGCAGATCAGGCTCGCCACTTCGTCGCCCACCGGGCCGGTGAGGAAAATGATCCGCTCCTTGAGCAGGCGCGAGTAGATGTCGTAGGCGCGTTCGCCGCGGTTCGTTTGCTCGACGACCATCGGCACGAGCGCATTCATGCGCGGGGTGTCATCAATCGACATGTTGTCTGTAACTCCGTCCGTCGGACTGTGTCGACGGGACTGCGAGGGTGTTCGGATATCCTAGAAAATAGGCCGCAGGCGAGTCCGTGCAAGACCGTCGCAAGGCCCTGCGTCAATCGGACTCCTCGTCCTTCTTGGCGGCCGCCTTTTTCTTCGTCGTCTTTTTCTTGGCCGGCTCTTTATCTTCCCCGGCAGCGTCCGAGCCAGCCCCGGCCTCCTCCTCCGCCAGCGTGTTCAATTCTTCCGGCGACATCTCGCGCTCGCTGACATTGGCGACCTCGAGAATGAAGTCGACGACCTTGTCCTCGAAAATCGGCGCCTGGAGCGAAGCGGCCGCCTGAGGGTTTTCGCGGTAGAAGTCGATGACCATCTGCTCCTGGCCCGGCATCTGGCGCGCCTGGTCCATGATCGCGCGGTTCACCTCTTCCTGGCTCACGGTCAGATTGTTCGTCTCGCCGACATGCGACAGCAGAAGCCCCAGCCGGACACGCCGGTCGGCGATCTCCTGATACTGCTCGCGCAATTCCTCATCGGACTTGCTCTTGTCGTCATCGTCGAGCTGGTCGTTTTCCTTTGCCTGCTCGATCTGCTGCCAGATCTGATCGAATTCCTCGCTGGCCATGCGCGGCGGGACCTCGAAGTCATAACTCTCGGCGAGCTTGTCGAGCAATTCGCGCTTGGTGCGCTCACGCGTCAGGCGGTTGTATTCTTGCCCGAGCTGCTCGGACACCGCCGTCTTCAGCGCATCGAGATTCTCCATGCCGAGCGACTTCGCGAAGTCGTCGTCGACCGTGACATCGACCCCCTCGTGAATCTCGCGGACGGTGCAGTCGAAAACGGCATCCTTACCCGCAAGGTCCTCGACCCCGTAGTCGTCCGGGAACGCGACCTTCACTTCCATTTCCTTGTCGATCTCTGCACCGACGAGCTGGTCCTCAAAACCGGGGATGAACTGTTCCGACCCGACCTCGAGGCGGATACCGTCACCCTTGCCGCCGTCGAACGGCACACCGTCGATCTTGCCCTCGAAGTCGATGACGACGACGTCACCCTTCTCGACAGGGCGCGGCTCGTCGATAGCCTTGGTTTTTCGATTCTGCTGCACAATCCGGTTGATCGCATCGTCGATCTCGGCGTCGGTCGGCACGACCTTGATCCGCTCGAGTTCGAGGCCGGACAGGTCGACATCGCCAATGTCGGGCAGGATTTCGATGGAGAGCTCGTATTCGAGATCCTTGCCCTCGTCGAAGGAGTTGATCTCGATTTTTGGCTGGCCGGCCGGACGCAGACCTCGTTCTGTGAGCACCTCCTGGGAGGTGTCCTGTACGGCGGCTTCCAGCACTTCGCCCATGACAGCTGATCCGAAGCGCTGCTTCAGGATTTTTTGCGGCACCTTCCCCGGCCGGAATCCCGGCAGGTTCGCCGTCTTCCCGACTTCAGTGAGGCGTGCGTCCACGCGCTGCTCGATGTCGTCTGCCGCGACCGTAATCTTGAAGTCGCGCACAAGGCCTTCATTCTTTACTTCGACAACGTCCATAGCCAGGTCCGATTCCTGATCGATTCTTGAGTTGATAGTCCAAGCCCGGATACGAGACCCCGGCCGCGTGGAAACCCTGATGTCCGGCGAACGTGAAACGTCGACATGCCGGGAGGAATGGTGCGGGCGAAGGGACTTGAACCCCCACGACTTTGCAGTCACCAGGACCTAAACCTGGCGCGTCTACCAATTCCGCCACGCCCGCGTACGCCATTTCCGAAATAACGTGATCGCACGCCACGCGATGCCGATGCGGCAACCCGCACGGACGGCGGTTGTCCTATACCAATGCGGGACAGGAGTAAACGGCCCAGACGCGGCTATTGCGACGGAATCCGGGAGTTGCCCCGGAGCCGTCGGA
The DNA here is from genome assembly GCA_017643325.1 of Alphaproteobacteria bacterium. Classification (GTDB taxonomy): domain Bacteria; phylum Pseudomonadota; class Alphaproteobacteria; order UBA6615; family UBA6615; genus JABJAG01. The sequence continues at coordinate 2,295 of JAEPNS010000429.1, forward strand.
GCACCGGCGGCAAGTGGTCCGGAATGTCAT
>JAEPNS010000042.1:0-1790 GCA_017643325.1 Alphaproteobacteria bacterium
TACAGGCCCGAGGACCTGTGCGCCAGAACCGATGATGGAGCCTTCGAGCAGCGTCGGATGGCGCTTCACGTTGACCTGCGCTTCGCTCTCGACAGCAGGCGCGATGCCCCCCAGGGTAACGTTGTGATACAGGGTGACGTTGTCGGCGATCTCCGCCGTCTCGCCGATCACCACGCCGATGGCGTGATCGATCACCAGACGGTTTCCGATGGTCGCGGCCGGATGAATGTCGACGCCGGTCAGGAACCGCCCGATGTTGCTGAAGAAGCGCGCCAACAGGAACAGGCGATTCTCCCACAACCAGTTGGCAAATCGGTGCCAGACAACCGCGTGGAAGCCCGGATAGCTGATCGCAACCATGAAACGGGAGCTCGCGGCCGGGTCGCGCTCCATGTATGCGTCCAGATCGTCAAAGAGATGCTTGAATGCCATGTCGACCTTTATGATATAGAGCGCAAGACAACGCCCCATCCCGCCGTTGAAATCCGCCCCCATCGAGCGGCTTCGTGCGGGATATAAGATGCCCGACTAAATCGGTCAAGTATTCGCAGCGCCGTCCGGCGGAATGGAAAAGACAATATGCCCGAAGTGATCATCAACGGCCCGGAAGGCCGGCTAGAAGGCCGCTACTATCCGGCAAAAAAGCCAAACTCGCCGATCGCACTCCTGCTGCATCCGCACCCGCAGCATGGCGGGACGATGAACAACAAGGTCGTCTACCAGCTCTACCAGATGTTTGTGCGCCGCGGCTTCGCGACGCTTCGGTTCAACTTCCGCGGGGTCGGGCGCAGCCAGGGCAGTTTCGACCGCGGCGAAGGCGAACTTTCGGATGCGGCGTCGGCCCTCGACTGGCTCCAGAGCCAGAATCAGGATGCGCCGATGTGCTGGATCGCAGGCTTTTCATTTGGTGCGTGGATCGGCATGCAATTGCTGATGCGCAGACCGGAAATCACCGGGTTCATCTCGGTGTCGCCGCCGGCCAACATGTACGACTTCTCGTTCCTCGCGCCCTGTCCGGCGTCGGGGCTCATCACACACGGCGACAAGGACGACATCGTCCCGCAGGAATCCGTCGAGGAGTTGATCGAGAAGCTGGCGAAACAGAAGGATGTCGTCATCGACTTCCAGGTCCTGAAGGGAGCGACCCACTTCTACAACGAGCATCTGGAAGAGCTCGAGCAGACCGTAAACGGATACCTCGACCGGCGAATCAACGAAATCGAGGCGGCCATCGCTGCGGAAGCTGCCGCGGAAGCGGAAGAAGAGGAAGCCGCCGAGAGCTAGCCCGCCGCGGTTCAGGCCGCGCGGGCGAGCGATACGCGCCCGCCCGTCTGCGGGGCCCTCACGCCCGTGGTGTTCGGGCCGCTTAGCGGCAATCCGCGCAGGCAGCGCACCGCCATGTAGGCAAATGCCTCGGCCTCCAGCGCATCACCGTCGATGCCGGCACGCTCCGTCGGATCAACGGGTGACCCCAGCGCCTGCTGCAAAGACGAGAGCAGGTACGGGTTTCTGCGCCCGCCCCCCGTCACAAGCCACCGCCGCGGCGCCTCCGGGAGGAACCCGGACGCCCGCCTTATGGTTTCCACCGTGTACATCGACAGCGTCGCGGCCCCGTCTTCGAGCGAGAGCGCCTGCACGGCTTCCGCACTGAAATCGTTTCGATCAAGCGACTTCGGCGGAGGCAGATCGAAATACGGATGATCGAGCAGCCGGGACAGCACATCCGCATGGACGGTTCCAGCCGCCGCCAGTCGGCCATCGAGATCGCAAATCTGCCCCGTCCGGGCACT
>JAEPNS010000042.1:1800-14915 GCA_017643325.1 Alphaproteobacteria bacterium
AGGCAACGAGGTGCTCAAACACGTCAGGCTGCGACGGGTCGGCGCCAGGTCCGATCCATGTAAGGTTTGCGACACCGCCGATATTCAGGAAACACAGCGGGCGATCGCTTGGCGCGAGTGCCGCGTGGTAGATCGGCGCAAACGGCGCCCCTTGCCCGCCTGCTGCCATGTCGGCACTGCGGAAGTCCGAGACCACATCGATATCGAGCAGCTCGGCGAGCCGGTCGCCGTCACCCAGTTGGAACGTACGGCCGTTTTCGGGGTCATGCAGAATCGTATGTCCGTGAAAGCCGACGATACCGACATCAGCTGCGACAACATTTGCGTCGGCAAGCAGCCCTTCGACTGCATCGGCGTGCATGCGTGTGAGGGTTTCACTCACGTGCGGGGGCGCGCCAGACCGGCCAAGACAACCACGCAGCGTCTTACGGAAACGGCTGTCGTAGGGAACCGAACGGAAAGCGACCGGTTCGACAGCTCCGGCACCATCCGTGCGCAGCAGCGCCGCATCGATGCCATCCATCGAGGTGCCGCTCATCAGGCCGACGGCAAGCCGGGTTTCATCAGTGCCCATTTCCCGCCTTTTCGATATCCGACCGGCGAAGATATACACGCGCGCGGTGGGGTTGTGCTAGTTAGCGCCCCGAACCGCCAACGCCTGCGAAACTGCGACCCATGACCAGTTACAAATCAGAATTCGTCCAGACCCTCGTCGAGCGTGGCTACCTGCACCAGTGCACCGACCTCGACGCTCTGGACGGGCGCGCCGCAGCGGGGCCGGTTACGGCCTATGTCGGCTACGACGCGACAGCGCCGAGCCTGCATATCGGCAATCTGGTGTCGATCATGATGCTGCACTGGTTCCAGCAGAGCGGTCATCGGCCGATCGTGCTGATGGGAGGCGGCACCACGAAGGTCGGAGACCCGTCTGGCAAGGACGAATCGCGCAAGCTGCTGACCAACGACCAGATCGACGAAAACATCGCCTCGATCCGCCAGACCTTTTCCAGCTTCCTGTCGTTCGGGGACGGCGACACCGACGCCATCATGGTCAACAACGCCGATTGGCTCGACACACTCGAATACATTCCGTTCCTCAGAGACGTGGGGCGCCACTTCACGATCAACCGGATGCTGACCTTCGATTCCGTGAAGCTCCGGCTGGACAGGGAACAGCCGCTGACGTTCCTCGAGTTCAACTACATGATCCTGCAGGCGTATGATTTCGTGGAACTCGCGAAACGCCACGACTGCATCCTGCAGATGGGCGGTTCCGACCAGTGGGGAAACATCGTCAACGGGATCGACCTGGGCCGCCGCATCGCCGAGCGCGAGCTTTATGGCCTGACCACGCCACTGATCACCACCGCATCGGGCGCGAAGATGGGCAAGACGGCCGAGGGCGCGGTCTGGCTGCGACCCGAGCGCTTCTCTCCGTACGACTACTGGCAGTTCTGGCGGAACACCGAGGATGCGGACGTCGGCCGGTTTCTCAAGCTCTTTACCAACCTGCCCCTGGAAGAGATCGCGCGCCTTGAAGCGCTCGAAGGGGCCGAAATCAACGATGCGAAAAAGGTCCTCGCGAATGCCGCGACGGCGCTCCTGCACGGGGAAACGGCGGCACGCGAGGCAGCCGAGACCGCAGAGAAAACGTTCGAGGCCGGCGTCACGGCAGACGGTCTGCCCACAACCGAGGTGCCGCGCGCGGAACTCGAGGCCGGGATCGCGCTGTTCGCCCTGATGGCCCGGTCCGGCCTTGCGGCGTCAAACAGCGAGGCACGGCGCCTGATCAAGGGCGGTGGTGCCCGCGTCAACGATGAGCCGATCCGCGAAGAAACATTCGAGATCGACCTCTCCGCCCTGAACGATGACAACGTGGTGAAGTTGTCCGCAGGCAAGAAGCGTCACGCACTGGTCCGGCCAGTCTAGCCCAGACCTACTGTTCGACTTCGGGCTGGACGGGTTCCGGGATCGGTTCGCCGCTGCCCTCGCCACCAAAACCCGACAACAGGCGACGCACGATCCCGGGAGTCAGAACTGAGAGCGGATTGACCGATACGTCCGGATCGTCCAGCGAACCATCGACCCTGAAGGTGGCCGCAAATTTGCCTTCCTACCCGCCGTACAGCACCTGCCCGATCAGCGGAATATTCGCGAGCAGCGATTTGAGCGTTTTGGCAGGCGCGATTTCTCCCTCCAGCTGGATCGTGTCGTCGTTCCGGTCGATGCGGCCGCTCGCGACGATCCCGATCTCCGCACCGCGCGCCTTTGCCTCGATGATCCGGACCTCGTTTTCGGTCAGTTCGAAGGGAACGTCTGCACGGTCGAACGTGATGCCGTCTCCACGAAGCACGTCACCGATCCCCGAAAAAGAGGCAAGCGCGAGCATCTTCGCGGCAAACGGTTCCTCGGTCAGCACGAACCCCTGCATCTCGGCCCGGCCCGTCAGGACCTCATTCTCGCCGGTCCCGCGGAACGTGCCCGTCACGCGCAACTCGCCATCGCGAACCGTATCGACCCAGTCGACGGCTCGCAGAAGCCCTCCCGCGTCGTCGGTCTCCAGCCGCAATTGCCGGACCTCTCCGTCAGGGACGACCTCAACGAAAATCCGCCCCCCGTTGGACAGCCGGCCGCGCACCTGGACGGGCGACCAGCTGGTGCCGTCACTGACCAGGACACCATGCGCGCCCAGCAGGCGGGTCTCCTCGCCGAGGCGGACCGAACCGATCGGAGACTGCTCGCTCACGCGGATTCGCATGACAGGAGAACCGCTGTCCGCATCATCTTCATCGTCGTCGGCAAGCAACAGCTCGACAATCGGACGGAGATCAATCGACTCACCCGCCAAAGAAACATCCGGCACGCCCTGGCTGGACACATCCACCGCGACAACACCGGAATTCTCTCCGAACCTCACGTCGGACAATCGTAGCTCGCGAAGGGCAAGACCATCTTCGCCGGCTTCGAAGCGCGCCGACCCCGCGGCGCGCAGGTCGGCGGCCGAGACCTGAATCTCCGGGATGGCGAGCCCGCCATCCGCCGCCTCGTGAAACCGCACAAACGCCCGGCCGGACGTTCCCGATGGTTTCGTCCAGCCAAACGGCTCCAGGGATAGCGCACTTTCGGTCAGGTCGATTTCCGCCGCCCCGGCCGATGCGTCGTCCCAACCGACCGAATAGGTCAGGCCCACACCAATGGTTCCATCCACAAAGGGTCGGGTGTCGAAGCCAAGACGCGTTCTTGCGGCGCTATCGAGAGCGGTGCGGACCTCGTACCGGGTTCGGACCTCACCGTCTTCGTTGAAGCGCTCGGTCCAGGTCAGGCCCAACGGAACGCTGTCGATTTCAGCAGTCCCGACCGCCTCCATTCCGTCGCGGTCCACCTTCAAGGTCAGATCACCCCGGGACACCGGAAGCCCGAAAGCCGCCCCTTCGGCAGAGAAATCGGTCAGTCGCGAATTGGTCGCGACCGCAATTTCCTCGACCTTGATCGCGTCAAGCAACGGGAATGCAAACACCGCACTCGTCCGCTGGGTACCGGACGTCCGGGTCGGGTCGATGCCGAAATCGGAAATGAAACCGAGCGGCTCACTGTCGAGAATCTCGAGCGCGTCGCGCACCGGTCCTGCAACAGTCGTTTCGATCTTGATCGTCTCGCCACGCGGCGGCCCACTCAGTCCTTCGATGACGATCCTTCCACTCTCCGCAACGATGCCACGCAGACGCGCCTGGGCCACCTCGATCTCGAGAGTCTCGGTATCGAATTCCACGCGACCCGCACCTTCGAGAATGGGTTCGAGCGGACGCAGATAATGCACCGTCGTCCCCCGGAACTGCATTTCACCCGACAGCGCGTCGATCGAAAAATCTCCCGGCGACCCATCGGGTATGTTGGCGCGACCGCTAACGGTGATCGTGTCGATGATACCGTCCTGGATATTCCCGGTGATCCAGGACCGTGTCGAATCCTCGAACTCCGGAGGCCAGTAACCTGCGATATCGTCCACGGGCAGGTCGCGAACTTCGGCATCAAGGGCAACGCGCCAGTCCCCTTCGGCACGGACCGCATCCGCCATCAGTCCGACGACGGTGCGCCCCAGGTCGAGCTCCAAGCTCTCGAGGCTCACCCGGTCGAATGACCCGCCGGCGTTGGCACGCAACACAATGCTTTCAAACGGGATCGGGTCGGCGAGCGAAGGAGAGGCATCGATCTGGCCGGGCGTGGCGCGCAGATCCGCGGTTGCGGACAACGGCTTCAGATCCGGGCCGAGCAAGACCGTGAGGGTACCGTCGACCCGCGTGCGCAAACGCTCGAGCGGTGACAGCGATGTGTCGAAAATCGCGAGCCCGGACGGCGCAACATCGCTGAACACGAGGCCGACGTCAGTCGTACCGGTGGCGACCCGGTAGATCCCGGAGAGGTCCAGTCGGAGCGCCTCTTCCCCATCGCCCACAACCACCGATCCGTCCGCACGGACACCCTCTTCGTCGCGTACCAGAGCGATGTTTGCCCGAGGCGCAAACTGGGTACGGCCCGAAATCAGGTCCTCGAACTCGATCAGGGCGCTGCTGACCGACACCTCCGAAAGATATCCGCTCGCCAGATCCGGGTTCGGCGGTCGCAACAGTTCGCCGACCAGTCCGGCGGCCGCAGCTCCACCGCCGGCACCATTCGCGGTGTTGCCGAAGCCGACATTCAACTGTCCGTCCCTGGTCCGGACGATTTTTACGCGGGGACCAAGCAGTTCCAGTTTGGTCGGTGCGATCAACCCCCGAAGCAACGCCCGCGCACTGAACGTGACCGTCATCTCCGGAATTGTCGCCTGCACGACCCCCTCGCCGTCCAGAACCTGAAGACCCGTCGCCCTGATATCGAGCGCGCGGTCCGAACTCTCCCAGGCCAGAACCGTGTCGTGCAACCGGATGCTTACACCATCGAGAGTCGCGTTGAGGGTTCGTTCGACCACCGGCGTCAGGAAACTGAGGCCAATCGGACCGCGGTTGAGCTGGACGAACAGCGCACCGACCGTCAGCGCCATTCCGACAAGCGCGGCGGCGAAGAAAATCAGCAGGGCTCGCGAACTTCGAACGATCAACGCGGGGTCTTTCCTGCGGCCGTTTTCGCGTCCGGCGGGCGAACTTGACCGACCCCCCGCCATACATCAGTGTGCGCAAAAATCAAACCGCCCCACAGATGCGTTTCGCAATCAACCCAGACACGCCGTTTCATCCGCGATCCTCCGATCGTGAGCGGATCGAGCGCGGACGCGAACGGGTCGTCGAATCCGCTGCCCGGCAGGGCAACGCCGCGATCGAAAAAGCCGTCGACGATGTCCTTGCGGACCCGCTGCCGTCAGGTTTCCTCGACGCAATCTTCGGCAACAGCCCGTTCCTGACCCAGTGCATCGCGCGCGAGATCGATTTTCTCCCGCTTCTGATGAACGAGGGACCGGACAGGGCATTCGATACGATTCGGACCGATATCGAGGCCATCCCCGTCGACGGCGATGCGAAAACGCTCGACGCGGCACTGCGAACCGCCAAGCGGCGCGCGGCCCTCGTCGCGGCCGTCGCGGACCTTTCGGGAGCCTGGCCGCTGGAAACGGTGACGGGCACGCTGAGCGACATGTGCGAGCGAGCGCTGTCAGCCGCCACAGCGCACCACCTTCGGCACCTCCATGACCGCGAAATCCTTCGGCTTCCCGATCCCGACGTCCCGCAGACCGGGTCGGGCTTTGTCGTCCTCGGCATGGGCAAGCTCGGCGCGTACGAACTCAACTATTCGAGCGATATCGACCTTATTGTGCTGTTCGACGGTGACGTCACACCCGCAGCCGATCCACTCGAGATCCAGCAGCACTTCATCCGAATGACCCGGGCGCTGGTCAAGTCGATGGAGGAACGAACAGGCGAAGGCTATGTCTTCCGGACGGATCTCCGCCTGCGTCCGGACCCCGGCGCAACGCCGGTCGCCCTGTCGACGCTCGCCGCCGAGGCTTACTACGAGAGCCTCGGGCAGAACTGGGAGCGGGCCGCCATGATCAAGGCCCGCCCTGTGGCGGGCGACCGCGAGGCCGGCCAGGCGTTCCTCCAGGCGCTGCAGCCGTTCATCTGGCGGCGGCATCTCGACTTCGCCGCCATCGAGGACATCCAGTCGATCAAGCGCCAGATCCATGCCCATAAGGGGGGCAGCACGGTCGCCGTTGCCGGGCATAACGTGAAACTCGGCCGCGGCGGTATCCGCGAAGTCGAGTTCTTTGCCCAGACCCAGCAACTGATCTGGGGCGGGCGCGACCCGGCCGTGCGCATCCCGCAGACCGTGGCGGCGATCAACGCGCTGGTGGAGGCCGAACGCGTCGCCCCGGACGTCGCGCGGGACATGATCGCCGGATACCGCTTTCTTCGCACGCTCGAGCACCGCCTGCAGATGGTGGACGACCAGCAGACGCATTCGTTGCCGGACACTGACGACGGCCTGCGCCAGATCGCCGAGTTCATGGGCTATCCGGACCGGGACGCGTTCGAACGCGATCTTCTCCACCACCTCCGCACGATCGAGAGCCACTACGCGGACCTGTTCGAGGAATCCGGCTCGCTCGGCGGATCGGGGGTCCTGTCCTTTACCGGCGGGGAGGACCATCCCGACACGATCCGCACGCTGACGGAGATGGGGTTCAAGGACCCCCAGGGCGTCTCCGCGACCGTGCGCGGCTGGCACCACGGACGTTACCGGGCAATGCGCAGCACCCGGTCCCGAGAGCTCCTCACCGAGATCATGCCCGCGCTCCTCGAGGCCCTTTCGCAGACGGCAAATCCCGACACGGCGCTCCGGCGGTTCGACGAGTTCCTTTCGGTGCTGCCTGCCGGCGTCCAGCTCTTTTCGCTCTTTCAGGCCAACCCGCCCCTGCTCAAGCTCGTGGCGGAAATCATGGGGGGCGCGCCGCGTCTGTCAGAGTGGCTCGGCCGCAACCCGCTTCTCCTGGACGGCGTGCTGGAGCCCGATTTCTTCGACGCCCTGCCGGACGCGGAGGAGATGCGCGCCGACCTCGACGCGCGCCTCGCACGCGCGGCCGACATGCAGGACATTCTCGACATCGCGCGCAGATGGACCAACGACGCCAAGTTCCAGGTCGGCGTCAGCTGCGATATCGACCGCGCAGACCTGGCATTCTCGGATATCGCGGACACCGTGATCCGCGCGATGCTGCCGCACATCGAACGCGAGTTTGCCGCCCAGCACGGTCGGTGCCCGGGCGAGGGATTTGCGGTCCTTGCGCTGGGCAAGCTCGGCGGGCGCGAACTTTCCGCGACGTCCGATCTCGATCTCGTCTTCCTTTACGATGCGACCGGCGCGAAGGCAGACACACCCGCCATGTCCGACGGGCCCAAACCCCTCTCGATCACCCACTACTACCAGCGCCTCGGACAGCGCGTCGTCAATGCGCTGACGTCGCTTACCGGCGAAGGCCGTCTCTACGAGGTCGACATGCGCCTGCGCCCGTCCGGCAATGCCGGACCGCTTTCCGTCAGCCTCGAGAGCTTCTCGAAATACCAGCGCGAAAGTGCCTGGACGTGGGAGCATCTCGCCCTCACCCGGGCCCGTGTCGTCTCCGCGACGGATGCGTTCAAGGACCGGATCGAGGTCGCGATCCGGGACGCGCTGGTCACGGAACGCCCCGACGACGAACTGCTGGTGTCCGTAGCTGACATGCGCCGGCGAATCGCGCAGGAACACGGCACCGAGAGCCACTGGAACGTCAAGCATGTGCGCGGTGGCCTGGTCGACTGCGAATTCATGGCGCAGTACCTGCAGCTTCGCCACGCGCACGAGCATCCCGACGTCCTGAGCACCGGCACTGTCACCGCCTATCGCAACCTCGCGTCGGCCGGCTTGCTGCCCGAAGAAACTGCGACCGCGCTGATCGACGCCACCCGCCTGTGGCGGCGCGTCCAGGGATTGCTGCGCCTCACGCTCGAGGGGCCGGCCAATCCCGACGATATCCCGCTGCCGCTGCAACAACTCCTTGCCGACGCGGCCGGGCGAACCAATTTCGAGGATCTGGACACCACCCTCGCCCGGACGGCCGAGGCGGTTCACCAGCTGTACCAGCAGATCATCGAGGTGCCGGCGGATGCCGCGCGCGCGACGATGAAACCCGAACAGGAAAAGGACTGATCGAGATGAGCGTCAACGAAGGTGACAAGGCCCCCGCGTTTTCGATGCCGACGGACGGCGGCGGCAACATCGCGCTGAAGGACCTCAAGGGCCGCAACGTCGTCCTGTACTTCTACCCGAAGGACTCCACGCCCGGCTGCACCAAGGAGGCCTGCGCGTTCCGCGACCTGATGCCCGACTTTTCCAAGGTCGACGCGGACATCATCGGCGTATCCAAGGACAGCGTGAAGCGCCATGACAACTTCAAGGCCAAGCACGAACTGCCTTTTACACTGGCAAGCGACGAGGATGGTGACGTCTGCGAGCGCTACGGCGTATGGGTCGAAAAATCGATGTACGGACGCAAGTTCATGGGAATCGAGCGCGCCACGTTCCTGATCGACGGCAAGGGCAAGGTGCGCAAGGTCTGGCGCAAGGTGAAGGTCGCGGGCCACGCGGACGAGGTCCTGGAAGCGACAAAGGCCCTTTGAGCGAGCATCCCGAAACGCTCGCGGAGGCCGCGCATCTTGTCCTGACGACGGCGGATGCAGACGAAAAATCGTCGCGCACCCTCGACATGGCCGCAGACTGGCTCGGCGGCAGAATAACGGATATCGGGCGCGCGACGGCGCCGGACCGGCCCGCGCGGCCGGCGAGACCCGAACTCCTGCCTCCCGCGCAGGTGCCGCGGCGGCGGATCAACCGCGGCCATGCCGGTCGGGTCGCCTTGCTTCACGCCCTGGCGCATATCGAACTCAACGCCGTCGACCTGGCATGGGACATCGTTGTGCGGTTCTGCGGACACGACCTGCCGCGTGCGTTCTTCGACGACTGGGTCAGTGTGGCCGCCGACGAGGCTCGCCACTTCGCGCTGCTGGCACGCCGCCTGTCGGATTTCGACGCGGCGTATGGCGACCTGCCGGCCCATGACGGCCTGTGGGACGCCGCCGTGACCACACGACACGATCTCGCCGCGCGCCTGGCGGTGGTGCCCATGGTGCTGGAGGCCCGCGGCCTCGATGTCACGCCGGCCATGATCAGCAAGCTGCGCGGTGTGGACGACGGGGAGAGCGCGGCCGTGCTCGAGGTCATCTACCGGGAAGAGGTCGGCCATGTGGCAACCGGACAGCGCTGGTTCGCGTTCGAGGCCGAACGGCGCGGCGAGGAACCAGAGACCTATTGGCGCGCGCTCGTCGCGAAATACTTTCGCGGCGACCTGAAACCTCCATTCAACACGGCGGCGCGCGACGCGGCGGGAATGCCGGAGCACTGGTACGCCGGGCTGGGCACCGCCTGACAATGGACCGCCGGAGCGCGAATGCCGGCACGTCTGAGCGCGAGCGGAACATCGCCATCGCGCTGCTGTTCGTCGTGCCGGTCCTGTTCAGCACAAACATCATTACGGCGCGCGCCGTCAGCGATGCGATCCCGCCCTTCGCCCTCGCCTTCTGGCGCTGGTGGCTGGCGTTCCTGCTGTTCCTCCCGGCCATCGCACCGGATCTCATCAGGTACCGTCACGCGATCCTGCGCGAATGGCGCGACCTGCTCGTGCTCGGCATCCTGGGCATGGGGATTTGCGGGGCCTTCGTCTACGTGGGCGCGGACACGACGTCGGCCACCAATATCGGCCTCATCTACGCGAGCGCACCGATCCTGATCGCCGCCGCCGCGACGCTGATCTACCGCGAGCCGCTCGGACGCACCAAGGCGAGCGGTATCCTGATATCGCTCGCAGGGGTCCTGATCATTGTGTTCCGCGGCGACCTCGACGCCGTCCGCACGCTGGCGCTGGTCCCCGGTGACCTCTGGATCGCGACCGCCGCCATCGCCTGGGCGATCTACTCCGTGATGCTGCGCTACCGCCCGTCCGCGCTGCCGGGCCGCGTGCGGTTTGCCGCCACGATGCTGTACGGCGCGCTCGCCCTGCTGCCCTTCTATGCGGTCGAGCACATCGGCGGTGCGCCGCTCCGGGTCAATTTCGAGTCGGTTGCGGCCATCCTCATCGTCGCAATCGTGCCGGGCCTGGGCGCCTATCTCGGCTACGCGCGCATCCAGCGCTCACTCGGTGCGAGCCCCACGGCGCTCATTCTCTATCTGGCCCCGGTCTATACGGCGCTGATGGCGTGGCTGCTCCTGGGCGAGCATTTCGAGGCCTACCACTTCGTAGGCGCGGCCCTGATCCTTCCGGGAATTTTCCTTTCGACGCGCAACTAGGCGTTGTCGGCATCCTGTTCGGCATCGCGCCCCAGCTTCGACGCCAGCGACGCCTCAAGGAACGGATCGAGATCGCCGTCCAGCACGCCCTGCGCGTTCCCGGTCTCGACCTCCGTGCGCAGGTCTTTCACCATCTGGTACGGGTGAAGCACGTAGGAGCGGATCTGGTGGCCCCAGCCGATGTCGGTCTTCGCTTCCTGTTCGGCCTGGGCCTCGGCCTCGCGTTTCTGGAGCTCGTGCTCGTACAGGCGCGCGCGCAGCATCGCCATCGCCTGGGCCCGGTTGCGGTGCTGCGAGCGGTCGTTCTGACATTGCACGACGATCCCCGTGGGCACATGAGTCAGGCGCACCGCGCTGTCCGTCTTGTTCACGTGCTGGCCACCCGCGCCGGATGCCCGGTAGGTATCGACACGCAGGTCCTTGTCCTCGATCTCGATCTCGATGGCTTCGTCGACGACCGGATACACCCAGACGGACGCGAAGCTCGTATGGCGGCGCGACTGGCTGTCGAAGGGCGAGATACGGACGAGCCGGTGAACGCCCGATTCCGTTTTCAGCCAGCCATAGGCATTTGCCCCGATCACCTTGAACGCCGCCGACTTCAGGCCCGCTTCCTCACCGGCGCTCTCTTCCATCCATTCCAGCTTGTAGTCATGCGCCTCGGCCCAACGCAGGTACATGCGTACCAGCATTTCCGCCCAGTCCTGGGATTCGGTCCCTCCCGCACCGGCGTTCACCTCGACGTAGCAGTCGTTGCCGTCGGCCTCGCCCGACAGCAGGCTCTCGAGCTCCAGCTTCTCCGAGCGCCGCTGTAGGGCCGAGATAGCCTTCTCGCCCTCCGAAACCACATCCTCGTCTTCCTCGGCCTCGCCGAGTTCGATCAGCGTCACCGCGTCGTCGAGTTCCTGCTGCAGGCCCTGGACGTGCTCAATGGATTTCTCAAGGCGGGTGCGGTCGCGCAGGACCTTCTGGGCGCGTTCCTGATCGTCCCAGAGCGAAGGGTCCTCAGCCGCGGCGTTCAGTTCTTCCAGGCGCTTGATGGCATTCGGCCAGTCAAAGATGCCTCCGAATGAGACTCAGGGAGGATTCGATTGCTTCGACCTGCTGGCTGGTTTCCGCGCGCATCGCATTGACCCGAAAAAGGATGGTACCCGGCGCAGAACCTACCGCGCGTAACGCCGGGGTCAATAGCGCGTCAGTAGATGCCGCGCGTCGGGCGTGTCGGCGTGGGGACGCCTGCCGGCGCATCGGCCGTCGCCCCACCGGTGACCGGCACAGGAATGGCGCGGGTGGGACGCGGTTCGGGTGGCGCGTTGCCCAGCTTGAATGCCTCAAGGATCGTCCCCGAGTCCCCCGGCCCGGCCGCATAGCCCGTCGTCGCGTCGATCCGCACGAGGCGGACACCTTCCGGAATACGGAACGGCTCGACCGGTTCTCCGGCATGCGCCTCGGCCATGAACGCCTTGAAGATGGGCGCGGGAACCGACGATCCGGTCTCGCGCGGCCCGAGCGTCTTCGGCTCGTCAAAGCCGACAAATACACCGACGGCGAGATCGGGGGAGAAACCCACGAACCAGGTATCCAGGGAATCGTTGGTGGTTCCGGTCTTGCCCGCCAGAGGGATGCCCAGTTCCGCGATGCGACGCCCGGTGCCGCGTTCCACGACGCCCTCGAGCATCGACACCATCTGGTAGGCGGTGGCCGGGTCGATAACCTGCTCGCGCATGTCGGCGAGCTTCGGCGGCGACTGCCCGTCCCACGCGACCGACTGGCAGCCGTCGCAAGGACGCTTGTCGTGACGGAACACGGTGTTGCCCTTCCGGTCCTGGATGCGGTCGATCAGGGTCGGGGTGATGCGCTTGCCACCGATAACGATCATCGCGTAGGCCGCCGTGATGCGCATCAGCGTCGTCTCGCCGGCGCCGATCGACATGCTCAGGTGCCGGGGCAGGTTCTCAACCACGCCGAGCCGTTCCGCCATCTGCGCGACGGGTTCCATGCCGATGGTCTGCGCAAGGCGAACGGTCATGAGGTTGCGCGACTTCTCGATCCCGAGCCGCATCGGGCTCGGTCCGTAGAAGCGGTTGGAATAGTTGGCTGGCTTCCACTTGCCCTGCCCGGCACCCTGGTCGATCACGAACGGGGCATCGAGAATGCGCGTGGAGGGCGTGAACCCGTTGTCGAGCCCGGCCATATAGACGAATGGCTTGAAGGCCGAGCCCGGCTGACGCCAGGCCTGTGTGGCCCGGTTGAACTCGCTCTCGCTGAAATCGAGTCCGCCGGTCATGGCGAGGACCCGGCCCGTGTGCGGGTCGATTGCAACGATCGCGCCGTTGATATCGGGGACCTGTTCCAGGGAGAACGTATCTTCCGGATAGGCGTTACCCTTCGAATCCTCGAGCACACGCTCGACCAGCACGACGTCACCGACCTTGACCACATCGGACGCAGCCCGGACTTCCCGGCCCAGCTTCTGGCCTTCCACCCATTCGCGCGCCCAGGTCATCTCCGCGAGCGGGACGTTACCGGTGCTGCCGTCTTCGAAACCGATGGACACGCGGTCGTTTTTCACGTCGAGGACAGCCGCAAGCTGCCAGTTGCCCGCACCCGGCGGCACCGGCACTTCCGGAAGCGTCTCGCGCCACGGCCGGCCCGGGTCCAGTTCGTCGACCGGCCCCCGCCAGCCGTGGCGGCGGTCATAGGCGACCAGTCCGTCGCGCAGCACATTCGTCGCGATGCGCTGCAGG
>JAEPNS010000430.1 GCA_017643325.1 Alphaproteobacteria bacterium
GGCGCATTGCCGCGTTTCCCTACTGGTATCACCGGATCGAGTTGCCGAACGGCGTGACGACCCCTGGCTGGGCGCCGATCTCCGCGGAGGCGTACCGGATCCCCGAAGACCTGTCAGGCAAGCGCGTGCTCGATATCGGCGCGTGGGATGGCTACTGGAGCTTCGAGGCGCTGAAGCGCGGGGCCGACCAGGTGATCGCCATCGACGATTTCTCCGACTTCGTGGGCGAGATCGGCGAGGACGACCGCAAGGCCTGGCAGACTTTCGATCTTTGCCGCACGGCGCTGGGCTACGACGAGGACCGCTGCCAGCGCTACGAAATGACTGTCTACGACCTCACGCCCGAGACGTTCGGCACCTTCGACGTCGTGTTCTGTTTCGGGGTCCTCTACCACCTGCGCTGGCCGATGTACGCCATCGACAAGCTGGCGGCCGTCTGCACCGGTGACCTTTTCATGGAATCCGCCGTCGCCGACGACTACAGCGCCTATCGCGGCGGCCTCGGCAAGGGGTTCGGAAGCGACATGGTCGCCGAGTTCTACCCGAACGACGAGTATGGCGAGAACGAAACAAACTGGTGGGCACCCACGCTGCGCTGCATGGGCAGCATGGTGAAGGCGGCCGGGTTCGACACCGTGCGCGGATGGAAACTCACGGACACGCCGCAGCGCATCTCGCAATGCCGGGGCTTCGTCTGGGCGAGCAAGCCGGCGCGCTAGCACCGCGGCAGCGAATCAGCCCCGCGCCTTTTCCTTGCCGGCCTCCTCGGCCTTTTCCAGTTCGGAAGCCTGGTCGCCCTTGAGCGCGTCTTTTGCCGCCTTGGCCTTGTCCTCGACGTCGCCGGACTTCGCCGTTTCCGTCGCGTTCCTGTTGTACTCGCGAGCCGCTTCGCGGTTCCCCTCGCCCTGGTTCTTGCCGGACATGCTGGTCTCCTGTCGTTTCAGGTGAAACTGGGTCTCACCCGCTTAACGCCGGAGGGCGACCTGCTGTTCCTGCGACCGCATCAAAGCGGAATGTTGTCGTGTTTCTTCCAGGGATTTTCGAGCTGCTTGTCCGCGAGCATGCGCAGCGCCCGGCAGATGCGCCGGCGCGTGCTGTGGGGATAGATCACGTCGTCGATGAACCCCTTCTGGGCGGCGACGAAGGGATTGGCAAAGCGCTCGCGATACTCCTCGGTGCGTGCCTCGATCTTCTCCGGATCGTCCCGGTCCTCGCGATAGATGATCTCCACCGCGCCCTTCGGTCCCATCACCGCGATTTCGGCGGTCGGCCATGCGTAGTTCAAATCACCGCGTATGTGCTTGGAGGACATGACGTCATAGGCGCCGCCATAGGCCTTTCGGGTTATCAGCGTGACCTTGGGCACCGTCGCCTCGGCATAGGCGAACAGCAGCTTCGCGCCGTGCTTTATGATCCCGCCGTACTCCTGGGACGTGCCGGGCAGGAATCCCGGAACGTCGACGAAGGTGACGATCGGGATATTGAAGCAGTCGCAGAAGCGCACGAAGCGCGCGGCCTTCTTCGAGGAATCGATGTCGAGGCACCCCGCCAGCACCATCGGCTGGTTGGCGACGAAACCGACGGTGCTGCCTTCCATCCTGCCGAATCCGACGATGATGTTCGCGGCATGGTCCGGCTGCAGCTCGAAAAAATCGCCCTCGTCCACGACCTTCGCGATCAGTTCCTTCATGTCGTAGGGCTTCTGGGGGTCAGGCGGCACCAGCGTGTCGAGCGACGGCTCCTCGCGGTCAAAGGGGTCGCTGGTCGGCCAGACCGGCGGGTCCTCGCGGTTGCTCATCGGCATGAAGTCGAAGAAGCGGCGAAGCTCCAGAAGCGTGTCCACGTCGTTGTCGAAGGCGCCGTCGGCCACGCTGGACCTGGTAGTGTGGGTCGACGCGCCGCCCAGTTCCTCCTGGGTGACTTCTTCATGGGTGACCGTCTTCACCACTTCGGGTCCGGTCACGAACATGTAGGAGGTGTCGCGGACCATGAAGATGAAATCGGTCATGGCGGGTGAATACACCGCACCGCCCGCGCATGGCCCCATGATCGCGGAGATCTGCGGGATGACGCCGGACGCGTTGACGTTGCGCTGGAAGACGTCGGCATAGCCCGCGAGCGAGCCGACCCCCTCCTGGATGCGCGCACCTCCGGAATCGTTCAGTCCGATCAGCGGGGCGCCGACCTTCATCGCCATGTCCATGACCTTGCAGATCTTCTGCGCATGGGCTTCCGAGAGCGAACCGCCGAACACGGTAAAATCCTGCGAGAAGACGAACACCTTGCGGCCGTTGATGAGGCCCCAGCCCGTCACCACGCCGTC
>JAEPNS010000431.1 GCA_017643325.1 Alphaproteobacteria bacterium
TCCAAGGGGCTGGAGGAGATCGTCGCCGCCGCGCGCGACCGGGCGCTGTCGCGCGGCATCGTCATCAACGGGCTGGTCATCAACCCGCAGCAGGAACAGAGCGAGGTCGAGGGCGTGAAATACGACCTCGAGGGCTACTTCCACGAGGTGGTGATCGGCGGGCCGGGCGCCTTCACGGTCGTGACCGAGAGCCCGGAGGACTTCCCCCGCGCCATCGCCAACAAGCTGGTGCTGGAGATCGCGGGCGGGTCACAAGGCCCTGTTCGTCATGCCGGTCTCGCCGAGGCGTCCGACTAGGACCTCACCCTGAGCCTGACGAAGGGCGAGGGCGCCACCCCCATACTTCGACAGGCGCAGCATGAGGGTGAACCTTGGGCCGCGATTGGCCGTCCCGAACCCGCTTCCCGTCTGCCACCTGCTGTGATAACCAACCGGCCTCGAAGTCCCGGCGAACGACCGGGCGGGAACAGCATTTCAGGGGAACCGAGAGCATGGCCAACGAGATCCGCGACTGCATCGCGCCGGACCGCAACCCGCGCAAGCCGAACATCGACCTGCCCGAGGGCTCGATCGACACCCACGTCCACGTTTTCTATGACCGCTACCCGCTGTCGCCGGGGCGCGGCTACAACCCGCCGGAATCGACGCTGGAGGACCTGAAGCACCTGCACGACCAGCTCGGCATCGACCGGGTGGTGTTCACCCAGCCGTCGGTCTACGGCACCGACAACTCCGCGATCCTTGACGGCATGAACGCGCTCAACGCCGAGACGCCGGACCGCGCGCGCGGTGTGTGCGCCATCGACATGGACATCACCGAGCCCGAGCTGGAGGCGCTGCACAAGCAGGGCATCCGCGGCGTGCGCCTGAACATCGACAACAAGGGCGGCATGCCCATGGAGCTCGACGAGATGGGCGAGCTCGAGGCGAAGATCCGCCCGCTGAACTGGCACATCGAGTGGCTGTTCCCGGGCAAGGACATCGTCTCGCTGATGCCGGTCTTCGAGAAGATGACCACGCCCATGTCCATCGGCCACTTCGCCTATCAGCCGGCGACGGCCGGCGTCGAGGCGGAGGGCTTCCAGGCGCTGCTGAAGCTCGTGCGCGACGGCAACACCTGGGTGAAGATCTCCGGCTGCAACCGCGTCAGCGCGACCGACCTGCCGCCCTACGACGACTGCCAGCCGATGGCGCGCGCGCTGATCGAGGCCAACCCGGACCGTATCATGTGGGGCACCGACTGGCCGCACCCGAACAAGTACGAGGTCAACCCCAACGACGCCGACCCGGTCGAGGCCTTCGGCCAGTGGGTGCCCGACGAGGCCATGCGCAGGAAGATCATGGTCGAGAACCCGGAGAAGTTCTACGAGTTCGACCAGCCGCTGTAGCGGCGAGAGTCGGCTTCCCGTCACCCGCGCCTTCTCCTAGACTGTTCGCATAACCCCGGCCGCAAGAGCCGGGGGCGACAGCATGATGGAGGAGGGCCGGCGTGGATGACGTCATCACCGCGCGGTACGGCAGCGACGAGGATGCGCTGCGCAGCGAGGATGTCCCGCTCCTGACCGGGGCGGGCGAATTCGTCGACGATCTTTCGGTGGACGGCCAGGCGCACGGGGTCTTCGTGCGCGCGCCGGTGGCCCATGGCGAGCTGCGCGGTGTCGACGCGTCGGCGGCCCTGGACATGCCCGGCGTGCTCGCGGTCGTCACCGGCCGGGACGTGAAGGACGCCGGGCTGGGCGACATCCCTCCGGTGATCTCCTTTCCCGGGCGCGACGGCATGGAGATGGCTGCGGCGCCGAAGCCGGTGCTGGCCTACGAGAAGGTCCGCCACGCGGGCGAGGCGGTGGCGCTGGTCGTGGCCGAGACCGCGGCCCAGGCCGCCGACGCGGCGGAAGCGGTCGAACTCGACATCGCCGAACTGCCCGCCGTGCCGCGGGTCGCCGACGCGCTGGCCGACGGCGCGCCGCAGGTCTGGGACAGCGCGCCCGGCAACCTCGCCTTCGACTGGACCCACGGCGACGCAGCGGCGCTCGACGACGCGTTCGCCAAGGCCGAGCATGTCGCGAGCGTGGAACTTCTGGACACGCGCCTCGCGCCGGTCTCGATGGAGCCGCGCGGCGGCATCGGCGAGTGGGACCCGGAGCTCGAACGCTACACGCTGACCGCCGCGACCCAGGGCGTCGGGCTGGTCAGCAAGGTCTTCGCCGGGCAGGTGTTCGGCGTCGATCCTGACAAGGTGCGGGTGCTGACCCGCGACGTGGGCGGCGGCTTCGGCATGAAGGCGCACCCCTATCCCGAATACGCCGCGATCCTGTTT
>JAEPNS010000432.1 GCA_017643325.1 Alphaproteobacteria bacterium
GTGCGGAAAAATCCGATCTGGAACGGGTGCATCCCCTCGTCCGACAGGTGCCGGATCATCGTGTGCATGGTCACGATGAGGACCGCCGTGGTGAGCATCCACAGCATGCCCTGCAGGTTGCCGGTCAGCCACGCCGGTCGTCGGCTTTCGAAAACGGTCACGAAGGGGCGCTCCGGCCGGGGCGTTCGGTTGTACGGACGCGGCGATTGCCGCAAGATGCCGAGCAACGAGACAATTCCAGACCGGAGACAACACCCATGATCACCGCGCTTGTCCAGTTCAAAGTCAAAGACGGCACCACCCGCGAGGAAGTGTTCACCAACATGAAGAACGTCGCGCCCAAGTTCGAGGGCATGCCCGGGCTGATCCGCAAGAACTTCCTGTTCGATGGCGAGCGCGGCGTGGGCGGCGGCGTCTACACCTGGGAAAGCCGAGAGGCGGCCGAGAAGGTCTATGCCGAGGGCGGGCCCTGGCGCGAGGCAATCCGCAATCTCTATGGCGTCGACCCGGAGATCACGATTTTCGAGACTCCGGTAATCGTCGACAACGAACAGGGCGCGATCAAGTCGGCGGCCTGACGCCGCGCGAGGCCTTCGAGATGGGTGAAATCCGAAAAGCCGTCCAGTTCGCACGGACCGGCCACCCGTCCGACGTTGTCGATCTGGTGGACATGGAAACGCCCGACGTCGGGCCCGACGAGGTCCTGCTCGACGTCGAGGCGGCCGCGATCAATCCCTCCCACCTGCTGACGCTGTCGGGCAACTACGGCGTGCAGCCGGACCTGCCTGCGGTGCCCGGGGCCGAGGGGATCGGCATCGTTCGCGCGGTCGGCGCAGACGTGCATGACCTCGAGCCGGGCACGCGGGTCATGATCCCGCCCTACTCCGGTACGTGGCGGCAGCAGGTCGTGGTCAAGGCCGACGCGGTCGCCGTGCGCTTTCCCGACGAGGGCGACCCGGTCCAGTTCGCGATGATCATGGCCAACCCGCCGACGGCCTGGCTTCTGCTGAAGAGCGTGGTCGACCTGGAACCGGGCGACTGGGTAATCCAGAACGCCGCCAATTCCGCCGTCGGCCAGTACACGATGCAACTGGCGAAAATCTACGGGCTGAACACGGTCAACGTCGTGCGCCGCGACGGCCTCGAGGACTTCATCTCGAACGCGGGCGGCGATGTCTGCGCCGTCGACGGGCCCGACCTGGGCGAACGGGTCAGGAAGGCGACGGACGGCGCACCGATCCGGCTCGCGATCGACGCCGTCGCCGGCGATGCGACCCAGCACCTCGCCGATTGCCTGGCCGACGGCGGCACGATCGCCAACTACGGGCTCCTGTCAGCCGAGCCGTGCCGGCTCCTGCCCGACGACATCATCTTCCGCGAGATCACGCTGACCGGTGTGTGGCTGACCCTCTGGCTGCGCAAATACTCGACGCCGGAAGAACGGGCCGCGGTGTACGGCGAGCTTGCCGGATACATCGCCGAGGGCCGCATGCACGCGAATGTGGAGGCGACCTATCCCCTCGCCCGGATCAAGGACGCGGTATCCCACGCGATGCAGGGCGAGCGCAGTGGCAAGATCATCATTCTCCCGAACGCGGAAGGCTGATGCACCGCCGGACCTTCCTCGCGATCGCCGCCTCCCTGTCCGCATTCGCACTCCCGGCATCCGCACAGGATGTCGAGGTAATCGGCACGGGCAGCTTCCGCGACGGAGACCCCGTCCATCGCGGATCGGGCCGGCTTTCCATCACGCGCGGGCCGGATGCCGGGCGGACCGTCGAAATGATTGACATGGAGATCGTCCCGGGCCCGAACCTGTTTGTGTATCTGGTGAAAGAACCCGACCCGCTGTTTCCGGAGGACGTGACGGCGGGCTTCACATCGCTGGGCAAGCTCAAGAGCCTCACCGGCACGCAGAGCTACGCCGTGCCGGATAACATCGACCCCCGGGACTGGGGCAGCGTCGTTGTCTGGTGCGACACCTTCAAGACCGCGTTCGCGATCGCGACGATCGAATTTTCCTAGCCGGCCCGCGCCCGTTCAATCGCCCGGTCAATCGGCTCGACGAGACGGTTGAAGCGCGCCGCAAGCCAACCGACGGGCCGCGACCAGTCCAGGCGCGTGAACAGCAGCAGGAACGGCAGCATCGTCAGCGCGGCCAGCACAAGATGCAGGCCCGGTGCGATGCCGAACAACCCCGGCCACCACAGCCCGAACTGCAGCACGGCGTAGACGCACAGGCCCACGAGCGCCGCCGCAAACAGCGCAAAAAACGCCATTACGACGGCGCGCAGGGCACGCAGCAGCGTGATACG
>JAEPNS010000433.1 GCA_017643325.1 Alphaproteobacteria bacterium
ATGGTCTCGCCGACCAGCGAGTAGCGGATCGCGATATCGGACGGCCGGACCAGGCCCATCAGCGCCCCGATCACGAACACCTGCGCCGGCCCGAGCGCATCGAACCAGGCGAACGCCGCCAGCGCCGCCGCCTGCAGCGTGTAGAAGGCGCGCATGCGGTACAAAACCGCGCGCGCACCCGCCCGGTCGCCGGCCACGCCGATGATCGGGGCGACCAGCGTCCCGAGATACTGGAGCGCCGCGAACAGGGTCAGCAGCAGGACGGAGTCCGTCGCCACCAGCACGAACCAGCCAAGGATGAGTGTCTCCATCTCGAACGACCAGGAGGTCGCGAGATCGGCGGGCCACTGGAAACGGAAGCTGCGCACCGAGAAAGGTGCCAGGACCGAGGTTCGCGGCGCGGAGTCCATAATCGTCGGGGGCCCGACCGGACGTGCCGTCAGGCCAGGTGCGTCTTGAAGAAGTCGACCAGCGGCCCGAGCCGGTCGGGGTTCGAGCGGTCGTCCTGGGGCAGCTCCACGAGCCCGATCTCGCCGCCGGCGTCACGGTAGTTGGCGACGAACCGGTCGGGCTCATCCATGTCGCGCGGCGATTCCGGGTCGCGGTATTCATGAACCGGGTCGGGCCGGCCCTGGACCCAGATCGCGGGCGGCGTCACCACGTCCTCGCCCCGCTCCAGCGCGAGCATGGGGTTGCCCTCTTCCATGGCCTCCTCGCTCACCCAGTAGGTGTCGTGCCGTTCCGGGAGGTCGCCCACCCACCCCGGCGGATCGCCAGCGGCGCGCAACGCGACCACGCGGCGGTAGCGCGACAGCGGGTTGATCACCGGCCACATCAGGCCAAGGCATTTCACCGTCGCATCCGCGTCCCCCTCGAGCGGCAACGCACCATAGCGCGCGTCATCGGGGCGCATCGCGGCCAGCGCCGCGAGGTGCCCCCCGCTCGACTGGCCGTTGATCCCGACCCGGGCCGGGTCGATCCCGTGGTCCGGGCCATGAACCTTCAGCCAGCGGATGGCGTAGTTGATGTCCTGGGACGAAGCGGGGTAGCCCGCCTCGGCCTGACGGAAGTCGAGCGCCGCCGAGGCGACCCCGTTGGCGGCGAAGAGTTCGCCACGCACCGCGCATTCGCCCGCATCGCCCTTGCACCAGCCGCCGCCGTGCAGGTCGACCACGACCGGGTGCGGCCCGTCGCCGGACGGCCGGATCAGGTGCAGCGTCAGCGGCGCGTCGCCGTGGCGATAGATGTCGATCGGTTGGGCGTTCTCGCCTGCCATGTGTTCCCCCCCTGGACTTGTGCGCGATCCTAGTCGGCGGGGCCGGGGCGTTGCAATCGGCGCTAGGCCAGTCCTTCCTTCTCAAGCAATGCGTCCGGCGTCGGCAGCGCGCCGCGGAAAGCGACATAGGCCTCTTCCGGGTCGCGTGAGCCGCCCGAGGAGTAGATGTGTTCGTGAAGTTTCGCCGCCGTTTCGGCGTCGAACGGGTTGCCCGCATCCTCGAAGGCCCGGAAGGCGTCGGAGTCCAGCACGCCGGACCACATGTAGGAGTAGTAGCCGGCAGAGTAGCCGTCGCCCGCGAAGACATGGGCGAAATGCGGCGTCGCGTGGCGCATCACGATGGCGTCGGGCATCCCGATCCGCGCCAGCGCCTCCTTCTCGAATGCAACCGGATCGACCGATGCGGCCGCCTCCGGGTCGAGTGCGTGGAAATCCATGTCGACCAGCGCCGACGCGGTAAACTCGACATTGGCGAAGCCCTTGTTGAACTTCTCCGCGGCCACGAGCTTCGCGAGCAGGTCGTCGGGAAGCGGCTCGCCGGTCTCGTGATGCACGGCGAAGCGCTTGAGCACTTCGGGCACCCGCAGCCAGTGCTCGTAGAGTTGCGAGGGCAGCTCGACAAAGTCGCGGCTGACCGACGTGCCGGAGATCGACGGGTAGGTCACGTCCGACAGCATGCCGTGCAGCGCGTGGCCGAACTCATGAAAGAGCGTGCGCGCGTCGTCCATGGTGAGCAGGACCGGTTCGCCGGCCGGCGCCTTGGCGAAGTTCATCACGTTGACCACGATCGGGAACTGGCTGCCGTCGAGGGTCTCGCCCGCGATCCGGTGCTGGTCCTGGAATGAGCTCATCCACGCGCCCGAACGTTTCGACGACCGCGCGAAATAGTCGCCGAGGAACACCGCCTGGCGCTCACCGTCCCGGTCGAGAACCTCGAACACCCGCACGTCCGGATGATAGGCCGGCACATCGGCATGCTCGCGGAAGGTCAGGCCGAACAGTCGGTTCGCCGTGTCGAACGCCGCCTCGAG
>JAEPNS010000434.1 GCA_017643325.1 Alphaproteobacteria bacterium
GTGCTGGTGAACACGGTGTTCACCAGCGCGTTGAAGGCCAGGAAAAACACGATCGCCAGCGCGACGGTGCCCCAGGCCAGCGCCGCACGGTCGGCATTCCGGATCTTGTCCCACATGGCTCAGACCCCCTTCTTCGCTTCGACGATCGCGGTATTCACGAACAGCGCAACGCCGATGACCGAGAAGAAGAACACGATGTCGCGGATGTCGATCACACCGCGCGCGATCTCGGTGAAGTTCGTCAGGAAGCTCAGCTCCGCGATCGATTCGACAAAGGTCTGCGGCGTCCACGCCCGGAAGAAGGACTGGATGATCTCGACGCCGCTCATCATGAAGACAAAGCACACGGCGGAGGCGAGCACGAAGGCGATCACCTGGTTTTTCGTCAGCGCCGAGACGCAGGAACTGAGCGCCAGAAACCCGCCGGCAACCAGCCAGCTGCCGATGTAGGCCGCGAGGATGATCCCGTTGTCCGGATTTCCGAGGAAGTTGACCGTCAGCCACATCGGGAAGGTCAGCGCGAGCGCGATCCCGGCGAAAATCCACGCGGCCAGGAACTTGCCGATCACGATCTCGCCCGTCGTGACCGGGAGCGTGAGCAGGAACTCGATGGTTCCCGTCTTGCGCTCCTCCGCCCACAGCCGCATCCCGACGGCCGGGATCAGGAACAGGTACAGGTACGGGTGGTAGATGAAGAACACCTGCAGGTCGGCCTGCCCGCGGTCCAGCCAGGCGCCGAAAAAGAATGTCAGCCCGCCCGCCAGCGCCAGGAAGATGACGATGAACACATAGGCGAGCGGCGAGGTGAAGTAGGCCGCCAGTTCCCGGCGGCTCACGATCCAGATATTATGCATGGGCCGCCTCCCCCGCGTCCGTTTCGCGCGCCTTCAGGCCTTCGACCTCGAAGGTCAGGTCGCGGAAGACGTCTTCCAGGCGCCCGCGTTCGACGAAAATCTCGTTGACCTGGATGCCCTTCGCATCGATCGCCGAGCGGACCTGCACCAGGATTTCGCTGCCGTTCGCGGCGACTGCGAGCAACTCGACGACCCCCGCCGCCTCGACCGACTTCTGCACCCGCCGGACCTCGGGCAGCGCGTCGAGGACTTCCGTGCATGCCGCGACATGCTCGACCGGCAGCCGGATCCCGACCGCGTTGTGGAGCTGGGAGCGCGCCTGGAGGCTGAGCGGGTCCTGGTCGGCCACCAGCTTGCCCTTGGCGATAATGATGGCGCGCGAGCACACCGCCTCGACCTCTTCGAGGATGTGCGTCGAGATGATTACGGCCTTCTTGCCCGCCATTTCGGTCAGCAGCTCGCGCACCTCGTGCTTCTGGTTCGGGTCGAGCCCGTCCGTGGGCTCGTCGAGGATCAGGACGTCGGGGTCGTGAACGATTGCCTGGGCCAGCCCGACACGGCGCTTGTAGCCCTTCGAGAGCGTCTCGATCGGCTGGTAGAGCACATTGTCGATGTGCAGCTTCTCGATTGCATACTCGATGCCGCGCTTTGCGTCGGCGGCGGACAGGCGCCGAACGTCGCAGACGAAGTTGAGCAGCGCCATCGGGGTCATGTCCCCGTACAGCGGCGCGCCTTCGGGCAGGTACCCGATGCGGCGCTTGATCGCCAGCGGTTCGCGCTCGACGTCGTGCCCGCACACCTCGACCGAGCCTTCGGTCGGCGCGAGGAAGCCGGTCACGATCTTCATCGTGGTCGACTTGCCCGCACCGTTGGGGCCCAGGAAGCCCAGCACCTCGCCCCGGTCAACCGAGAACGACACGTCGTCGACCGCGGTGATCGGGCCGAACCGCTTGGTCAGCCCCTTGATATCCAGGAGTTTCGTCACGGCTCTCTTCCCTCCAGACCGACCGCCGCCCGGGCGGCCGCTCCCTTCGATCAGTCTTCCGGCGCCAGACGCACGCCGAAGTTTATTGTTTTCATTCAGCCAGTTGATTGGGCCGGCTGCCCGATCGCGGACCGATTTAGGCGCTTGCCGCCCGGGATTCAAGTGACCCGGGCCTCAAGACCGGTCGGCGGTCCGGCCGGCGCGGAATTTACGAAAAAATTATGCGTAATACCCGCCGCTAACACGTGATTTTGAACAGAACTTCACGAAAGCGGGCATCTCTCCCCGGACACGAGCACGAACGCGCGCGGGCCCGCAACCACGCTGAAGCGATACTCCTCGTTGCCCACCGCGACCGAATGGTGCACCGGCAGGACGCCCTCCGCCCGGGATGTCTCGCCGCCGGGATGCGCGAAGTCGAGGCGCAACGGTGCGGCGGGATCGAACCAGGCCTCGGGCTGGTTGTT
>JAEPNS010000435.1 GCA_017643325.1 Alphaproteobacteria bacterium
CCGAAGTTCACGGGACGCTAGGCGGTCTGTTTGGCGGATTTGTTTCAGGGCGGGACGCGCGCTAGCCTGCCTTCAACAAGAACACACTTACAGGGGGAAGCGATGGCGGAATTCCATGCATCCGACCTCGCCGTCGAGGACCAGTACAAGCTGATGAGCGGGGCAATCATTCCCCGACCCATTGCGCTGACCGTGACACTCGGGCCGGACGGGCCGAACTGCGCGCCGTTCAGCTTCTTCAACTGCATCGGCGTCTCGCCGCCGATGTTCATGATCGCGTGCAGTCCCAAGACCGGCCCGAAATCGGGCGGCAGCACGGGGGCACTGAAAGACACGGTCGCCAACCTGAAGCACCACCCGGAGATGGTGGTCCACATCGTGGACTACGAGCTGCGCAACCGCATGAACGCCTGTGCGCTGGACTTCGACAGCGACGTGGACGAGACGCAGATCGCCGGCTTCAACACCGCGCCGTCGGTCCACGTCAAGCCGCCGCGCATCACAGACTGCCGGGTCCAGCTCGAGAGCAGGCTCATCGAGATCAAGGAGATGGGCACCCTGCCGTACTACCTGATCCTCGGCGAGGTGGTGCACTTCCACATGGACGACGACGTGGTGAATGACCGGTTGCATGTCGACCCCGGCACCCTCGACGCGCTGGGCCGCATGGCCGGCAACGGAGGCTACACCCGGATTACCGACAAGTTCACGATGCCCTTCCTGCACCCGCCGGGCTCGGCGCCGTCGGAAGAGACGGTCGAGAAAGCCCGTGAAATTGCCGCCACCGACCGGACCGGGGGACGGACATGAGCGACACCGCCATCCTCGACGCCGACAGCATCGAGGCCAACATCGTCTACGCCGTCGATACCGGCGAGAAGCTGATCAACCAGACCATGCCCGCCGGCGACATGTCGCGGGTCGTCACCGGCAAGTACGAAAGCCACCGCATGACCATCCGCAACGGCCGGAAAGCCGGCGCGGATCTGGACCTCGACCGAAACGGATTCGTGCTCACCGACCACCCGACCTCGGTCGCGGACTTCTACGACCCGGACCAGATCACGTCGGTCTACTACCCGGAGGTCGAGCAGCTGGTGGCCGAGAAAACCGGCGCTTCGCGTGTGGTCATCTTCGACCACACGGTACGATCGGGCGACGATGCGACGCGCAAGGAAAAGCTCGTGCGCGAGCCCGTGCGCGCCGCACACAACGACTACACCGAGGTGTCCGGGCCGCGCCGGGTGCGCGAGATCCTGCCGGACGAGGCGGAGGCCCTGCTGTCGAAGCGGTTTGCCATCGTCCAGGTCTGGCGCGCCATCCGCAACCCGATCGAGGCCGACCCGCTGACCATGTGCGACGCGCGGACCTACGAGATGGACGATTTCCTGACGGCTGAACGCCGCTATCCGGACCGGGTCGGCGAGACCTACCGCATGCAGTTCAACCCGGCCCACGAGTGGTACTACTTCCCGCGCATGCGCCGTGACGAGGCGCTGGTGTTCAAGGTCTACGATTCGGAGACCGACCGCGCCCGCTTCACGCCGCACACCTCCTTCGAGGACCCGACGAGTCCGCCGAACGCCGGTCCGCGCGAGAGCATCGAGGTGCGGACCTTCGCGTTTTTTGACGATTGAGGGGCCGGCGCGGGAACATTTGACCGGACAGTTCGTTTACTCGATGCCGAAACCGCATCCACTACGGAGCAAATCGATGATCGAACAACCCGCGAAATCCACCTTCCGCATGGCTTTCCTCGCGCTGGCCGTGATCGGCCTCGCCGCATGCGAGGAAGACGGTCCGGCCGAGGAGCTCGGCGAGCGGATCGACAACACGGCCGAAGAACTCAAGGAAGCGGGCGAAGCCGCGACCGACAAATAATCGGCGCCAGGACTCTTTTTTCCGGAACCCGGTCGGGATTTCGTCGTTCTCCTGATGTGTCTGCAACGACTGCAGCAAATTGGGGGGAACGACGGATGACCGACAAGGCTGAAAAATCGACCGGCAGAACGGTGCTGTCCACCGTCTTCGCCGGGATCGATATCGCATCGGGCCCGAGCGACGACCACTCGATGGTCGCGGACGGGACGGCCAAACCGGTCAACGGCGATTCCTCCCAGGCCACGCCGGAGGCGCGCGTCGCCCCTGCCACTCACCTAAAGGCTTAACCTATGTGTGGGCCAGAAGGTTGCGCAGGGCGCACAATCGCCGGGCGAACGCCAAGAGTTCCGGGCAACAAATCCATGTCCGGCTGAAGCAGGTGTGCGGTC
>JAEPNS010000436.1 GCA_017643325.1 Alphaproteobacteria bacterium
GGGGCGAGCCGCGGCGCGGATCGGCGAGAAAGTCGGGGTCCGGCGTATGGTTCCACAAGGCCCACTGCGCCTCGCTGGGCCGCAGCGCGTCGAAGATCCGGAACCGGTAGCCGAGCCGCGCGGCGATCTCGATAGCGCGGTCGAGCAGGGCCAGCGCGTCGCGGTGCAGGTAGCAGTGCGCGGCCGCATAGACGGGCGCTCCGGTAAAGTTGTCGGGCGTGGCATAGGCCAGAGCGATCTCCACGTCCCGGTTGTCGGGCCGGATTTCGAAATAGGGATCCACCTGTGCCTCCGTGCGCGCGGGCTTTGCCGATTTGCGCGCGCGATGCTAGAGCGAAGCCGTGATTCGCGAGAAAGCCGACCTGCATGGACCCCAATCGACATCCCACGGTTCTCGCCCTGGACGCGGCCGGGTCGGCGTGTTCGGCCGCCCTCTGGCGTGAGGGCGAACTCGCCGAATCCAGGTTCGCCCGGATGGAATATGGCCACGCGGAAGCGCTCATGCCCATGGTCGAGGAGGTCATGTCCGGCACCGGCTACGACGCGCTCGACCTCCTGTGCGTCGGGATCGGGCCGGGCGCCTACACCGGGCTGCGGATCGCGATCTCCACGGCACGCGGCCTGTCGCTTGCGACCTCGGTTCCCGCGATGGGGATCGGCAGTTTCGACGTCCACCTCCGGCGGTCGCGCCGGGCGGGCATCACGGGGCCGCTTGCGGTTGTCCTCGAGACACGGCGGCAGGATGTCTATCTCGCGCTGTTCGATGACGCGGACGCGGAGGTCGGGGCCGCGTGCGTATGTGCGCTGGAAGATGCGGTGGCGCGGATCGCGGCCCGGGGGACGGACACGCATCTGGTCGGCGATGCCGTCGACAGGTTTCTCGCCGCGAGCGGGGACCGCGCGCATGTGGCCGGCGCCGAGCAGGTGGACATGGACGCCGCATGGCTCGCGGAGTTCGGGGCGGCGAGATTCGCCGCCGAGGGCGCGCCGGACGCGCCGCCCCGTCCGCTGTATCTCCGCGCGCCCGATACCGCGCCACCCGGCGCCGACCGCCAGCGGCTGCGCTGATGGAAAATCTGTCCATCGCGCCGGCGGACGAGGCGCATGCCGCGGTCCTGTCGGCGCTGCACGAGCGGTGTTTCGCCGGTTTGCCGGAAACGCCGTGGTCCGAGACAGCGATGCGTACGGTACTGCGGATGCCGGGGGTCGACGCGTGGGTGGCGTGTGACGCGGACGGCGAGCCGTGCGGGCTCCTTGTGGGCCGCGCGACCGGTGGCGACGGCGAAATTCTCACGGTCTGCGTCATGCCGGAGCACCGCCGCCGGGGCGTGGCGCGCGCGCTGTTCGACGCCTTCCTGGCGCGCCTGCCGTCCGCGCATCGCCTGGTTCTCGAGGTTGCGATCGACAACGAACCGGCGATCGCCCTCTACATGAGCCTGGATTTCCGGCCCGCGGGGCGACGTCCCGGCTATTACCCGGGGGCCTCCGAACGCGTGGACGCCCTGATCCTGGCGCGCGAGACCTGATTTCACCCCCAGCTTTGGTTGCACTGCGGCAAAGAGGCGGGCTGGACAAATCAACTGTTTTCCCTAAATAAATAGCGAGTTGAGATTCCGTTTTCTTCCAAACCGGGAAAAAATCGATGAGTGAACAGGTCAGTTCCGC
This sequence comes from Alphaproteobacteria bacterium, assembly GCA_017643325.1. Taxonomy (GTDB): domain Bacteria; phylum Pseudomonadota; class Alphaproteobacteria; order UBA6615; family UBA6615; genus JABJAG01. The sequence goes on from JAEPNS010000436.1 coordinate 1,666, forward strand.
CGATTTGTTGAAATTGACGGCCGATATTGTCGCCGCGCATGTCTCCAACAACAAGCTCGCGGCGTCCGATTTGCCCCAACTCATTGCGCAAGTACATGCCAGCCTTGCCGACACGGGCGGTGCCGCGCGTGCGCCGCAGCGGCCGACGCCCGCCGTTCCGGTGAAGAAATCCGTCACCCCCGATCACATCGTCTGCCTCGAGGACGGCAAGAAGCTGAAAATGCTCAAGCGCCACCTCAAGACGTCCTATGACCTGACGCCAGAGCAGTATCGCGAGCGCTGGGGCCTGCCGGCCGACTACCCGATGGTCGCTCCCAACTATGCGAAGAAGCGCAGCCAGCTCGCCAAGAAGATCGGCCTCGGCAAACGCGGCAAGAAATAGCCGCGCCACGGTTCGCGTCTGTCCGGGCGCTGTCGCCCCGCACCGGAAATTGCCCTATATTGAGCACGCGGATTCGCAAGCGATTCGCGACGGAGGGGAGTTCGGCTTGACGTCACAAGCGCCATCTCGAATCGAGAAACTGTGCATGGACCACGGTCTGAAGATGACCGACCAGCGGCGCACCATCGCGCGCGTGCTGTCGGATTC
>JAEPNS010000437.1 GCA_017643325.1 Alphaproteobacteria bacterium
GAGTTCATCCACCTGCGACGGAAGGACCAGACGTCCGAGGCCTACCTGTCGGTCAACCCGCAGGGCCTTGTGCCCGCTCTCGTCGACGACGACGGCACGATCCTGACGCAGTCGATGGCGATGATCGAGTACCTCGACGAGACCCGGTCCGGCGGCCCGGCGTTCCTGCCGGGCGATCCCGCGGGCCGGGCGCGCGTGCGCGCCATTTCCCAGGCGATCGCGTGCGAGATTCACCCGCTCAACAACCTGCGCGTTCTCCGGCATCTGGGGAGCGAGTTCGGTATCGAGGAAGAGGACCGGAACGAGCGCTGGTACAAGCACTGGATCGCCGAGGGCATGCGCGGCCTGGAAGGCTTGCTGGCCGCCGGCGGAACAGGCCGTTTCGCACATGGCGATGCGCCGACCATGGCCGACATCTGCATTGTGCCGCAGGTCTACAATGCACAACGGTTCGGCTGCGACCTGTCGGAGTTCCCGACAGTGTTGCGTGTCAACGACGCCTGCGTCGAGATGCCGGCCTTTGCCGACGCATTCCCGGAAAAGCAGCCCGACACCGAATAGCCGCCGCCGTCAGGATTCCTCGCGCGTCCGTGCGATCAGGTCGCGCATCGCGTCGAGACTCATGGCGCCGGGGATCAGTTCGTTCCCCACGACAAACGCAGGCGTCCCGCGTACGCCGATCTCCTGTGCGAGCCTGTAGTTCGCCTGGATCGTGTCCTCGATGTCCTGCGACTGCATGTCGTTGCGCAACCGGTCCAGGTCCAGCCCGAGACTGTCGGCGAGACGGAAGACGGCGGTCTCGGACGGCGCACCGCGCAGGTTCATGACTGCGAGGTGAAACTCCCGGTACTTGCCCTGTTTGGCGGCCGCCAGGGCGGCGCGGGCGGCGAGGATGGATTCGGTGCCGAACACGGGGAATTCCTTGAAGACGATCCTCAGGTCCGGGTCCTCGGCGGCAAGGTCGAACATGTCCTGCGCCATGCGTTTGCAATAGGGGCACTGGTAGTCGAAGAACTCGACGATCGTCACGGACCCGTCCGGATTGCCGATGACCGGATCGCGGCGCTCGTCGACGATCCGGTCCGCGTTCGCCGCCAGGACACCGCGCTGACGCTGCTGTTCGGCCTGCTGGCGCCGGGTCTGCAGGATTTCCAGTGCCTCGACAATGACGTCCGGGTTTTCCAGCAGGTATGCGCGCACCGTCTCGCGCACCTCCTGTTTTTGCGTGTCGCTCAGTTCGCCTTCGGCTTCCGTGACGATCGGCCCGGACCTGTCCGGGCGTTCCAGGTAAAAAAACACCAACCCCGCCACGAACGCGGCCAGCACCAGCACGCCGCCCAGCAGGGCTCCATGGGATTTCGACACGGCAACACTCCTCAATTCGGCCCGGGTTCCGAAAGACCGTGCGCGATGATGCGGAAGGGGGATTGCGGGTTCAACCGCGGGGCCCCGCGGTCACGCAAAGGTTACAAGGACCGTCTGTCAGTCGTCCTTCAGGCGCCGGTCGGCCTCGCTGAGGATGTCCTGCGCACGGATCCAGCCCGGGGATCCTGTCGGCTGGAGATCGAGCGCGCGCCTGGCCTGGACCTGTGCGGCTTTCGGGTCGCCGCTGCGCAGGCTCAATTCCGCCTGGCTGAGGGCGAGGTCGCCCTGGTTGCCGAGCCTGCCATGCACGATCGTCAGGAGCCGCCAGGCCTCGCGAAGCGAGGGGTCGGAGCGTGTCGCGGCCAGCAGGTTCGACCGGGCATCCTCGAGCAAGCCGGGCTCGCCGATCTCGACCTGCGATTTCGCGAGCGCGGTGCGCAACAGCGGCTCGCCGGGCGCCAGTTCCGCCATGCGCGTATAGGGCGCCAGCGATTCCCGGACCCGGCCGTTCTCGAGCAGCATCTGCCCCTTCAACTCATAGAAGTAGGGGTTTTCGGGCTCGGCGGCGATCAGTCCGTCGACCAGCGGGATGGCGCGGTTGAGGTCCGACAGCCGGTAATACGCGATGGCCCGGGCGTAGCGGGCGGGGATCGACTGATCGCTCTCAGGGTACGCCTGCAGCGTCTTGTCCAGCGGTTCGAGGAACCCGATCAGCTTGGCGCGCATGTAGGCATGCTTCTTCGCGAGGTCGGGTGGCGTTTCCGCGCCGGCAAATCGCGAGAATGCGAGGTGCGACTGCACGGTCGCGATACGGTCGTTCGTGAGCGGATGCGAGCTGAGATAGGGGTGTTCGCGGCCGCCGGTGACG
>JAEPNS010000438.1 GCA_017643325.1 Alphaproteobacteria bacterium
GCATCGAGCGAGAACGCGGACCGCGCCGTGTACCGGCGGGGCGCATGGGCCGCGTAGAAGTCGTCGATCTCGTTGCCGGGACGTGCGGCGAGCAGCGCTTTGCCGGCCGCGGTGACGTGGGCGTCGATCCGCATTCCCACCTCGAACGGCAGCTTGAGTGCGTCCGGCGGCTGCACCACATCGCAGATCAGCACCTGGGGGCCCTCCAGCGCGGCGAGATAGGTCGTCAGTCCGGTCTCGTGCGCCAGCGCGCGCAGGAACGGATGGGCGTCGCGCACGAGTGCATCCACGGCCCGCGAGGTCTGGCCGAGGCGGTAGGCATTGAACCCGAGCGAGTAGACACCGTCGCGGGGGTCCTTGTGCACAAATCCAAGGTCTTTCAGGACCGCCAGCAGCCGGAACGTGGTCGAGCGCGCCAGGCCAACCGTCCCGGCGATTTCAGTCAACGTGCGCGGGTCGCCCGCCTCCCCGAGTGCCTCGAGTATCGACATCCCGCGTTCCAGCGAGGTGTTTTCATAGCGCACCATGACTGAATTCTAGGGCCAGTCGCCGTTTCCACATAGTGGAAACGACGGTCGATTTCCGTGGCCTGAGACGCGGGACGTGGCACATTCCGCGCAAGAACGTATTCACCCGCACTGGCGGGCACGCAAAACGGATGGAGGAACCCATGAAGACCGTGAATTTCACGCCCGACGAAATGAATACCCGCATCGCGCGCTTCAAGGAACTGAAGCCGCAGAGCGCGAGCTATGACGACGAGGTGGGCATCCCCAAGGAAGTCTACGAGACCATGACGGCGCGCACGCTGTACCTGCTGATGTCGCCGGAGAACCAGGGCGGTCCCATGGCGCAGAAGCCGGCCGTCACCACCCAGGACAAGATGAGCGTGATCATCGCCGAATGCCCGCCGGGCGACGGCCCCCTGCTCCACGCCCACCAGTTCACCCGCGAGACCTTCATGTGCCTTGACGGGCGGTTCAAGATCCAGTGGGGCGACGAGGGCGAGAACCAGATCGAGCTCGACCAGTGGGACATGATCGCGGTGCCGCCGGGCGTCGTCCGCCGCTTCGAGAACATCAGCGACCAGACCGCGCACCTGCTGGTCTGGATCAACGGCGATTCCGAGGAGGCCTTCAACGACATCGACCACCCGCAGATCGAGGCCGACCGGCTCGCGAAGGAGTTCGGCGACGACGTGCTCGACAAGCTGCGCACGATCGGTGTGACCTTCGAGGCCGGTGTTGAAGACGGCCGCGAGGCGGCCGAATAACGCCTGAGGGTCAGTAACGCCCGCGCATCGACGCCCAGAGCAGACGCAGGGCGGCGGGCGCGGGCTCTTCGCGGAACGCGAACGGGTCGAAGCCGGCGGCGCGCATGCGCGCGATGTGCCGGTCGGCCAGCGTGGCCAGCAGCAACGCCCGCCGTTCGGCGCGCGACAGGTCCGCTTGCAACGCACGGGCACGCGCAAGGCGTTCCTCGCCACGCTCCACCATTCGCCGGACGGCGCCGTTCAGCGCCTCCGACGGCTTCAGGTCGAACAGCCGCCGACGCTCCACCTCGTAGGCCGTGAGCAGCTCTTCGGGAATGTAGAGACGCTGGCTGCGGGCGTGGAATGCCACGGAGCGCGCAAGACCGACGAGCGACCAGGCGGCCCCCACATCGAGGGCAGCCGCACGGGCCGTGTCTGCGCCGCCGCCGACGATCGACATGACGAGACTGGTCAACCGCCCGGACGTCTTCTCAGCGTATTCCTCCAACGCCGCGAGGTCGCGCGGCGGCGCGTCGTCCAGATCGTCCTCGCGCGCATCGATCAGGGCGAACAGGTCCTCGCGCGCAATCTCGCGCGCCTCGCACGCGTCCCGGAGCGCAGCCACGACAGGGTGCTCGCGCGGTGTCCCGGCGTAGATCCCCTCCACGGTCTCGCGCCACCATTGCAGCCGGATCTGGCCGAGCAGCGGCTCGCTCACGATCTCCCGTGTGCGCGCGATCTCAAGGTTGAACGCCTGGATCGCGACCGCGTGGCCGCGCGATTCCGCCGGCAGGAAAAGCGCGGCGAGATAGCGGTCGTGGTCGTGTTCGCGAAGCTGGTCGAGGCAGTATCGCGCGCTGTCGCTGGGTTCCATCGGTCCGATTCGTTTTGGTCGGCAAGCCCCGGATCAAGTCTCGTGGGCCGGTTCGCGTGAATTTGCTATAGTGCGATTCGGGTAACCACGAGGGGGATATCAT
>JAEPNS010000439.1 GCA_017643325.1 Alphaproteobacteria bacterium
ACGGCGTATTGCTCCCGCCGTACCCCTGAAATTCGACCCTTTGAGCGACCACAAGGCACGGCGCGCGTGAGCAAAAAACTTTATATCAAAACCTACGGCTGCCAGATGAACGTCTACGACTCCGCGCGCATGGCGGATGTCCTGGCGCCGCTCGGCTACGCGCCCGGGGATGACCCCGGGGACGCGGACATGGTGATTCTCAACACCTGCCATATCCGCGAGAAGGCGAGCGAGAAGGTGTACTCCGAGCTTGGCCGGATGCGCTTGCTGAAGGAACAGCGGGCCGCCGAAGGGCGGGACATGGTCATCGCTGTCGCCGGCTGTGTCGCGCAGGCGGAGGGTGAGGAGATGCTGCGCCGCGCGCCGTTCGTCGACATGGTCCTCGGCCCGCAGACCTATCACCGGCTGCCGGAAATGGTGGCACGGGTGCACCGCGCGGGGGCCGACGGGCGCGGCGTTCTCGACACGGATTTCCCGGTCGAAAGCAAGTTCGACCACCTCCCTGCCGCGCGCGGCGGCGACGGCGTGTCGGCATTCCTGTCCGTGCAGGAGGGCTGCGACAAGTTCTGCACCTTCTGTGTGGTTCCCTACACGCGCGGCGCCGAGTTCTCGCGACCGGTCGCGCAGGTCGTCGCCGAGGCCGAGGTTCTGGCCGCCCGCGGGGTGCGCGAGCTCACGCTTCTCGGCCAGAACGTGAACGCCTATCACGGGCTCGACACGCAGGGCCGCGCGACCGGGCTCGGCGCACTGATCCGCCGGCTCGCCGACATCGATGGCATCGAGCGGCTCCGCTACACCACGAGCCACCCGCGCGATGTCGACGCGGAGCTTGTCGCGGCCCACCGCGACGTCGCGCAACTGATGCCCTACCTGCACCTGCCCGTGCAGTCCGGCAGCGATCGTATTCTGGAGGCGATGAACCGCGGGCACGATGCGGCGCGCTACCTGGAGATCGTGCAAGACCTGCGCGCGGCGCGTCCGGACCTTGCACTGAGTTGCGACTTCATTGTCGGCTTTCCCGGCGAGACCGACGCGGACTTCGAGGCCACCCTCGATCTCGTGCGTACGGTGGGGTACGCGCAAGCGTACTCTTTCAAGTACAGCGCACGGCCGGGCACGCCGGCCGCCGGGCTGCCGGGACAGGTGCCGGAAGATATCAAGGATGCGCGCCTCGCCGAGCTGCAGGCCCTGCTGGAATCCCAGCAGGCCGCGTTCAACGCCGCGAGCGTCGGCAGGACCTGCGATGTCCTGTTCGAGCGTCCCGGGCGGCATGCGGGACAGCTCGTCGGGCGAAGCCCGCACAACCAGGCGGTCCACGTCCATGCGCCCGAACATCAGGTGGGCGATCTCGCCACCGTCGTCATCGAGGCGTGCAAGCCTCACAGCCTGGAAGGACGACTGACGGAACCGGGCGGCATCATGCCGTCCGCCACTTCAGAGGAGCGACTGAGCGCTTGACCGCGACCGACATGACGCCGGCGAACCCGGTGCAGATCCAGTTCGACGACAACACGCTGCTGCCCGCACTGTTCGGCCATCACGACGAACACCTCGTGCAGATCGAGCGCCTGCTCGATGTGACGCTGCGCTACCGCGGAAACCAGCTCGAGATCCAGGGCCCCGACACCTCGCGCGCGATTGCCGACCGGGCGATCGGCACCCTCTACACCCGTCTCAAGGAAGGCCATGACGTGGCGCCCGGCGACGTGCAGGCGGCGGTGCGCATGGCCGCGAGCGACGACCTCGACGATGCGCGCATGGCGATCCGCACGCGCAAGCGCACGATCTCGCCGCGTTCGCCGATGCAGGCCCGATATCTGGAGGCGCTGGCGCGCGCCGACCTGACGTTCGGGCTCGGGCCCGCCGGGACGGGCAAGACCTATCTCGCCGTCGCGATGGCGGTGTCCGACCTGATCCAGGGCAAGGTGGACCGGCTGATCCTGTCGCGTCCGGCCGTCGAGGCCGGCGAGCGGCTGGGCTTCCTGCCGGGCGACCTGCAGGACAAGATCGACCCCTACCTGCGCCCTCTCTACGACGCGCTCTACGACATGCTGCCCGGCGACCAGGTCGCCAAGCGGCTCGAAAGCGGCGAGATCGAGGTGGCACCGCTGGCCTTCATGCGCGGGCGCACCCTTTCGCGCGCCTTCATCATCCTCGACGAGGCACAGAACACTTCGGCGATGCAGATGAAGATGTTTCTCACCCGGCTGGGCGAAGGCTCGCGC
>JAEPNS010000043.1 GCA_017643325.1 Alphaproteobacteria bacterium
GCATGAATGTATGAGATTTCCTTGAGCTTGAGCGCCCCCTCCATGGCGAGCGGGAACGCCGTCCCGCGGCCGAGATAAAGCACGTCGCGGGCCTTCGCGACGTCGCGCGCGATCCGGCGCAGGGCCTCGTCATGGTTGAGCACCTCTGACATGCGCGAGGGCACCTCCGTCAGGACCCCTGCCAGTTCCTCCGCGCGGGCCGCGTCGATTGCGCCGCGCGCGCGCGCGGCCTCGATCGCGAAACAGGCGAGCACCGCGAGCTGGGTCGTGAAGGCCTTGGTCGATGCGACACCGATCTCCGGTCCCGCCAGGGTCGACATCACCACGTCGGATTCGCGTGCGATCGAACTCTCGTCGACATTGACGACGGAGACGATGTGCTGTCCCTGCTCGCGGCAGTAGCGCAGCGCGGCCAGGGTGTCGGCGGTCTCTCCCGACTGGCTGACGAACAGGGCGACGCCACCATCCTCCAGAGGCGCTTCGCGGTAGCGGAACTCGGACGCGACATCGATCTCGACCGGGATGCGCGCCAAGGTCTCGAGCCAGTATTTGGCGATCCAGCCTGCGTAGCAGGCCGTGCCGCAGGCGATCACGGTCATCCGCGGGACGCGCGCCAGGTCGAACGGCAGCGCCGGAAGCCGGATTTCGCGCGTGCCGGCATTGATGAACGATTGCAGGGTATCCCCGACCACGGCAGGCTGCTCGAAGATTTCCTTCTGCATATAGTGGTCGTAGTTGCCCTTGCCGATCGCCGCGCCCGACAGGCCCGTCTGCTGGACCTGGCGCTCGACCGGATTGCCGTTCTCGTCATAGATCTGCGCGCTGCCGCGCGTGATCACGGCCCAGTCGCCCTCGTCGAGGTAGCAGATGCTCTTCGTCAGCGGCGCGAGCGCCAGCGCGTCGGAGCCCACGAACATCTCGCCGTCGCCGTAGCCGATGGCCAGCGGGCTGCCGCGCCGCGCCGCGATCATCAGGTCGTGCTCGCCCGCGAAGACGATGGCCAGCGCAAACGCCCCGCGCAGCCGCGCCAGAGTCTGCCGCACCGCATCCTGCGGGTCCGCACCCGCGTCCAGGTACTTGGTGAGAAGAACGGCCACGGCTTCCGTGTCCGTGTCGCTCTCGAAACTGTGGCCTTCCTCGCGGAGTTCGGCGCGCAGCTTCTGGAAGTTCTCGATGATCCCGTTGTGGACGACGGCCACGCGACCGGTTGCATGGGGGTGCGCATTCGATTCGCTGGGCTCTCCGTGCGTCGCCCAGCGGGTATGCCCGATCCCGGCGTCACCGGTCAGCGGCTCGGCGTCGAGCACCGCGGCCAGGTTGACCAGCTTGCCTTCGGCACGGCGGCGGTGGATCGAGCCGTTCACGAGCGTCGCAATCCCCGCCGAATCGTAGCCGCGGTATTCGAGCCGCTTCAGCCCCTCGAGCAGGCGGGGCGCGGCGTCGTCACGGCCGAGAATACCGATGATCCCGCACATGTCCTCAGCCCTTCGACTTCAGCTTGCGGAACTTCGCCGCCCAGCCGGGCTTGTCGTCCTGGGGCGCGCGTTCGATGGCCAGCGCGTCGGCCTCGACATCACGCGAGATCGTGCTCCCCGCCGCAACGATGGCGCCGTCACCGATGGTCACCGGTGCCACCAGCGCCGAGTTCGAGCCGATGAAGGCCGCGTTCCCGATGGTTGTGCGGTACTTGCCGAAACCGTCGTAGTTGCAGGTAATGGTCCCCGCGCCGATGTTGGTCCTGGCGCCGACGTCGGCGTCCCCGATATAGCTCAGGTGATTCGCCTTCGCGCCTGCGCCGAGATCGGCGTTCTTGATCTCGACGAAGTTGCCGACATGGGCGTCCGCGCCGATCTTCGCGCCCGGCCGCAGCCGCGCGTAGGGACCGATCACCGCTCCGGATTCGACCGTCGCGCCTTCCAGATGGCTGAAGGCGCGGATTTCGACACCATCGGCAACGTTCACGCCGGGCCCGAACACCACGTTCGGCCCGACAATCACATCTCGGCCGAGTCGGGTGTCGTGGTGAAACCAGACCGTATCCGGAGCGACCAGCGTCGCACCGTTTTCCATGGCGCGCGCGCGCAGGGCGTCCTGCACAACGGCCTCGGCAAGCGCGAGATCGGCGCGGGAGTTGACACCGAGAAGTTCGTCCTCCTCACCCTCGACCACCGCGGCCGGCAGGCCGTCACCGCGTGCCAGCGCCACGGTTTCGGTCAGGTAGTACTCGTTCTTGGCGTTGTTCGTGTCGAGCCGGTCCAGCAGCCCGATGAGGTGCCGCCCGTCGAAGGCCATCACGCCGGAGTTGCAGAGATTGACCTCCAACTCCTCGGGCGAGGCATCCTTCGCCTCCACGATCGCCTCCAGGCCGCCTTCCTCGTTGGTGATCAGGCGTCCGTACTGATGGAAATGCGCCGGGCGGAAGCCGAGCACCGAAACGGCCGCGCCGCCGTCGTTGTCATCGGTCCGGGGCGCGCAGACCGCCGCCGCGGCGCGCATCGTCTCGGCCCGGACGAGCGGTGTGTCGCCGTAGAGCACGAGCACCGTGCCCTCGAATCCCTCCAGCTCGGCACGCGCGGCCTTGACGGCGCCGCCGGTGCCGTCCCGCGTTTCCTGCAGACATGTCGAATGCGGCGCCACGGCGTCGGCCACATTGTCCATGCCGGGACCGACCACGACCGTCACCTTCTCCGGCGACAATTCGGAGACCGTATCGATCAGGTGCGCGATCATCGGCCGTCCCGCAATGCGGTGCATCACCTTCGGCAGGCCGGACTTCATCCGGGTGCCCTTGCCCGCGGCGAGAATCACAACGGCGATCGGCGTGTCGGTCATGGGTAATGTTCAGTGGTGGCGGGGACGGAGGAGCTCCGCGTTCGGAGCGGAAAGTTGCACGAACGGCGGAATCGCTCCAAGTCACGAATTGTTCCCGATTGTTACGGGCCCGCGCGGGAAGCCGCCGCCACCGGATAAACGCCTCAGTCGTCCCCGGGTTCTCCGAAAATCAGGCTTCCCGACGAATCGCGCGCCCGTACCAGGTGGCCGAAGCCGTCGCCCCAGGGCGTGGACAGCTCCAGGCGAACCGGCACCCGCCCGGGCAACCCGCCCCCGGCGACGCCGACATCGGCGAGCCAGACATCCACCTCCAGGTCCTGGACACGTTGCTTGCGTGGCTTGAACCCGGCAATGCGCTTGAAGGTCAGCTTGCAGCCTTCCGCCTGGCCGACAAAGGGGGCCTGGGAGCTGCGCTGCAGGTCGCGTGGCGGAAGCGGGGACGTCAGCGCGTCGTAGCGCCGCCGTCCGTCGTAGATGGCGGTCGTCGGCCGGCAGTCCCCCTGCAGCGCGCTGGTGAGCACCAGCGCCGTGACCGCGCTCGTCGGATCGACCGCACCGGGGATCATCGCCGGCGCAACCTTCTTCATATCCTCTTCGCTGTAGGGCGGCACGGCCAAGACTTTCGCTGCCACACCGTCCTCGTAGTCGATCGACACCGCGCGTTCGTTTCCGCGCCAGACATTCGCGGTGTGATAACGCTCGGGAACGATCTCGCCATCCCGCCAGACACCGTTGCTCATGGCGTCGAAGCGCCAGTTGAACATGAAACCGACGAGCCCGGAGGTTTCCATAGAGATGTCGGTCCGATAGTCCGGGGTCTCGCCGTCGAAGGCCACGGCAAAATCCAGCCGCAATGCGCGGAACCCGCCGGTATAGACGTCGTAGGTCAGCGAGAACCCCGCCGGGTTGCCGGCGTCGGTGACCGGCGCCCGGACCGCCAGCGCCTGTTCGTCGGACGCGGACGCGGGCCACGCGACCATGGCGGCGAGCAGCAGCCCCGACAGGGTCGTTGCGGAACGGAAATTCATGGGTCGGCTCCAGCCGGTTCGTTCGGTCCTGCCTATGTCCGACGCAATCGTGGCGATTTCAAGGACTTCCGGGTTCGCTTGACACCGCCGAGCCGCCCGCCCTATAGGTCCGCGTCCCGGTGGACCGGGCGCGTAGCTCAGCGGGAGAGCACTGCCTTCACACGGCAGGGGTCGCTGGTTCAATCCCAGCCGCGCCCACCATTTTTCCGAAAAAAATCTTCAGCCGGCAGCGTCTAGGACGGCCGGTGCAGCGCGCAGAGCTTGTTGCCGAACGGGTCGCGCAGGTAGGCGAGATAGATCTTGCCCGCCGCCCCGTCGCGCCAGCCGGGCGGGTCCTCGATGCTCGTGCCGCCGTTCGCGGCGCCGGCCGCGTGCCAGGCATCGGCCATCTCCGGGCTGTCGCACAGGAACCCGATGGTGCCGCCGTTGGCGCCCGTCGCGGGCTCCCCGTCGATCGGTTTCGAGATCCCGAACGCGCCTGTCTTCGTCCGGTACCAGATGCGCCCCTTCGGATCGATCTTGCCCTCGGGCACACCGATCGCCTCGAACATCGCGTCGTAGAACTTCTTCGAGACGTCGATATCGTCGGTCCCGATCATGACATGCGAAAACATATTCACCTCTCCCTGAATACTGTCCCGACCCTAGCACGCCCGGGCACCGCAAATCCCGATTCACGCTGACAGCGCGGACCCGAACCGCAAAAATCGGCGTTATCCGACTGCGGCCATTGACGGCACGTCCCGAAACTACCATTTTAGAATAATTCTAACTCGCGGAGCAGGAGAGACACATGGACGGAAACGGCGCGGGCAAATGCCCGGTGATGCACGGCGGCGCAACCCACAACGGCGAGAGCGTCATGGACTGGTGGCCCAACGCGCTCAACCTGGACATCCTCCACCAGCATGACCGCAAGACCGATCCGATGGGCGCGGACTTCGACTACCGCGAGGAGCTCAAGAAGCTCGACGTCGATGCGCTGAAGAAGGACCTCCACGACCTCATGACCGACAGCCAGGACTGGTGGCCCGCCGACTGGGGCCACTACGGCGGGCTGATGATCCGCATGGCGTGGCACGCGGCCGGCTCCTACCGCCTGTCCGACGGGCGCGGCGGTGGCGGCAACGGCAATCAGCGTTTCGCACCGCTCAATTCGTGGCCCGACAATGTCAGCCTCGACAAGGCGCGGCGCCTGCTGTGGCCGATCAAGAAAAAGTACGGCAACACCGTGAGCTGGGCGGACCTGATGATCCTGGCCGGCAACATTGCCTACGAGTCCATGGGCTTCGAGACCTATGGCTTCGCCTTCGGCCGCGAGGACATCTGGCACCCGGAGAAGGACGTCTACTGGGGCTCCGAGAAGGAATGGCTCGGCCGGGACCGCTACGCGGACGATGACGAGGCGGATTCGCTGGAGAACCCGCTCGCGGCCGTCCAGATGGGCCTGATCTACGTGAACCCGGAGGGCGTCAACGGCGAGCCCGACCCGCTCAAGACCGCGGCGGAGGTGCGCGAGACCTTCAAGCGCATGGCGATGGACGACGAGGAGACCGTCGCGCTGACCGCAGGCGGCCACACCGTCGGCAAGACCCACGGCAACGGCGATGCGAGCGCACTGGGCCCGGACCCCGAAGGCGCTGACCTCGAGGAACAGGGCTTCGGCTGGCGCAACCCGAACGGCACCGGCGTCGGCCGCGACGCGATAACCAGCGGTCTGGAAGGCGCGTGGACCAGCGAGCCCACGAAGTTCGACGACGGGTACTTCAGGATGCTGTTCGGCCACGAGTGGGAATCGCGCAAGTCGCCCGCCGGTGCCTGGCAGTGGGAGCCGGTCGACATCGCCGAGGAGAACATGCCGGTCGACGTCGAGGACCCCTCGATCCGGCGCATGCCGATCATGACCGACGCGGACATGGCCATGAAGATGGACCCCGCCTACCGCGAGATCAGCGAACGCTTCATGAACGACCACGAGGCCTTCCGCGACGCGTTTGCCCGGGCCTGGTTCAAGCTGACCCACCGCGACATGGGCCCGAAGGTCCGCTACTTCGGCCCGGACGTGCCCGCCGAGGACCTGATCTGGCAGGACCCGGTCCCAGAGGGCCCGACGGGTTACGACGCGGACGCGCTGAAGGCGGAGATCGCCGAAAGCGGACTTACGGTGGCCGAGATGGTCGCGACCGCCTGGGACAGCGCGCGGACCTATCGCGGCTCGGACATGCGCGGCGGCGCCAACGGCGCGCGCATCCGCCTCGCCCCCCAGAAGGACTGGGCCGGCAATGAGCCGGAGCGCCTGTCGAAGGTACTGTCGGTGCTCGAACCGCTGGCCAGCGAGGCCGGCGCGAGCCTGGCAGACACGATCGTGCTGGCGGGTAACGTCGGCGTCGAGCTGGCCGCGAAAGCGGCGGGCCGTGATGTCACGGTCCCCTTCTCGCCCGGGCGCGGCGACGCCACCGACGAGATGACCGACGCGGAATCCTTCGAGCCGCTGGAGCCCCTCGTCGACGGCTACCGCAACTGGCAGAAGGCAGACTACGCCGTCAGTCCCGAGGAGATGATGCTCGATCACACGCAGCTTCTCGGCCTCACCGCGCCGGAGATGACCGTGCTGGTCGGCGGCATGCGCGCGATGGGCACCAACCACGGCGGGACGGCGCACGGCGTCTTCACCGACCGGGCGGGCACGCTGACGAACGACTTCTTCGTCAACCTGACCGACATGGCCTATGAGTGGAAACCGGCCGGCGACGGCACCTACGAGGTGCGCGACCGCAAGTCCGGCGACACAAAGTGGACGGCGACGCGCCTCGACCTGGTCTTCGGCTCGAACTCGATCCTCAGAGCCTACGCCGAGGTCTATGCCCAGGACGGCAGCGAAGCGAAGTTCGTCGACGACTTCGTCGCCGCCTGGACGAAGGTGATGGACGCGGACCGGTTCGACATCCGTTAGCCGGAACGGGAGCACAGGGTACGGGGCGGCGTTCCGGGATACTCCGGGACGCCGCTTCGCGTTGCGTATGCGATTCCGGGGCCAGACCCCGGATTGGATTTGCGGCATGCACATCCATATGATCGCCGGCGAACATATGCGACGCGAACGACCTTCATTTCGAACCACCGGGGCTTCATGACCACCAGCAACGACACGAACACGAACATGGCGCTGTTCTGCGACTTCGAGAACGTGGCGCTCGGCGTGCGCGAGGTGAAGTTCCCCAAGTTCGAGATCGCGCTGGTGCTGGAGCGGCTGCTGGTCAAGGGCAGCATCGTCGCCAAGAAGGCCTATTGCGACTGGGACCGGTACAAGGAATTCAAGGCCACGATGCACGACGCGGCCTTCGAGATGATCGAGATCCCCCACACCCGCCAGTCCGGCAAGAACTCGGCCGACATCCACATGGTCGTGGACGCGCTCGACCTCTGCTACACGAAGGAGCATATCGACACCTTCGTCATCATCAGCGGCGATTCCGATTTCTCGCCGCTGGTCAGCAAGCTGCGCGAGAACAACAAGACGGTGATCGGCGTCGGGGTGAAGAACAGCACCTCCGACCTGCTGATGAACAACTGCGACGAGTTCATCTTCTACGACGACCTGGTGCGCGCGAGCGACAGGCCGAAGCCGCGCCGGCGCGGGTCGAAGAAGCCCGTGAACGCGCCGAAGACCGCGCAGGCGTCAGACGCCGGGAAGAACGAGGCGGACGACAAGGGCGCGGGAAGCGTGGACGAGGCCATCGACCTGGTCATGGAGACCGCCGAGGCGCTGTCCGCCGAACGGGGCGAGCCGATCTGGGGCTCCATGGTCAAACAGACCCTGAAACGCCGCCGCCCGGGCTTCAACGAGAGCTACTACGGCTTCCGCGCCTTCAGCGACCTGCTGGAGGAAGCCGAGGACCGCGGCCTCGTCGACCTGGAAATGGACGAGCGCTCGGGCGGGTACCTGCTGCGCATGGGCGACGGCGGCGGGTAACGGCGCCCGGTCAGGCCTGCAATGGCGCGTAGAAGGTCCCCTCGACCTCAAAGATGTCGTCCTGGTTGAGCGACGCGACCTCCAGGATCGTGCGCGGCGGATAGGGCCCGCCCGCCCACAGGTCCTCCTGCACCTTGTTCACCAGCGGGCGGTACCGGTCCATCTCGGTCACGTAGACGACCAGCCGCACCGCGTCCGACAGCTGCGCCCCCTCTGACGCCGCGATCCACTGCATGTTGCGGAATCCCTGCCGGATTCGCGCCTCTTCGCCCTCGACGAGGGTGTTGGTGTCGGGATCGATCCCGCGCATACCCGCCACGAAGACATGGTCGCCGGCCCGGCTCGCGACGCTCCATGTCCCCGTCGGCGCGATCGCGCCGTCGGGCGACAGGTAGCGGACCCCTGCGGGCGTTCGCGATTGTGATGTGTCGGTCATCAGGCTCTCCGGGACATGGCGCTGGAACAGACACACTAGAGGCCGGTGTTCCGCATCCACAACCATCCCCTCGAACCTTCACAGGACGCCCGGCTTTGGCCCTCGCGTGTGGGGCTGTTAGTGTTCCCGCAAGTTCATTCGCGCGTGTACCGGGGGAGTGTTTTCCATGGGTGAGTTTTCCATCGGCCAGTCGCCGACGCGGCTGGAGGATCAGAAACTGCTGACCGGCCGGGGCCGGTTTCTCGACGACATCAACTACGACCGGCAGTTGCGCGCGGTGATCCTTCGGTCGCCCCACGCGCATGCGAAGATCCTGTCCATCGACACCTCGGCTGCCGAGGCCGCGCCGGGCGTGCACGCGGTCTTCACCGGCGCGGACTACCGCGCCGACGGCATGGGCGTCGTGCCCTGCATGGGCGACTACACCCACCGCAACGGAGGCAAGATGTACATCCCGGACCGGCCCGCGCTGGCGGTCGGCAAGGTCATGCACATCGGCTACCCGGTCGCGTTGGTCGTCGCCGACACCGAGCACCAGGCGCGCGACGCCAGCGAGCTGATCGAGGTGGACTACGAGGTGCTGCCCGCCGTGGTCTCCTGCCGGGAGGCCTTCGAGGACGGGGCGCCGCAGCTCTACGACGACTGCCCGAATAACGAATCCTACCTTTATACGGCGGGCGACAAGGACGCGACGGACAAGGCCTTCGAAGAGGCCGACCATGTCGTCTCCCACCACCTGGTCATCAACCGCGTGACCGCGAACGCTCTGGAGAACCGGGGCGTCATCGGCGAGTACGATTCCGGCAGCGGGCGCTTCACGCTGCGCTGCGGCTTCCAGCGCCCGTGGCTGTTCCGCAAGTCGCTGGCCGACCAGGCCTTCAAGGTGCCGGAGTCGAAAATCCGCCTCGTCACCGACGATATCGGCGGCTCGTACGGCCTGCGCGGCTCGATCTATCCCGAGATGGTGCTGATGCCCTGGGCGTCGAAGCATGTCGGCCGCCCGGTGAAATGGGTCGCCGACCGGTCGGAAAGCCACCTCAGCGACGACGACGGGCGCGACAACATGGTCGACGTGGCGCTCGCCTTCGACGACGACGGCACCTTCAGGGCGCTGAAGGTGCGCAGCTGGGGCAACCTCGGCGCCTTCCCCTCCTACCGGGGCGCGAGCCCGCCCGTGGTGCATATCGGCACCTCCATCGGCGTCTACACGACGCCGGTCGCCTATGTCGAAATTTCCGGCATGCTCACCAACACCCACTGCACCTCGCCCTACCGTGGCGCGGGGCGGCCGGAGGCGTCGTTCATGATCGAGCGGCTGGTGGAGATGGCGGCGGACAAACTCGGCATGGACCCGGCGGAGCTGCGCCGGAAGAACATCATCCCGCCCGAGGCGATGCCCTACAAGACGCCGCTGACCTACACCTACGACTGCGGCGAGTTCGAGAAGAACATGGACATGGCGATGGAGATGGCCGACTGGAAAGGCTTCCCCGAACGTCGGAAGGAGGCCGAGGCGCGCGGCAAGCTGCGCGGCATCGGCATGTCCAACACGCTGGAATGGGCCGCCGACAACACGACGGAGACGGCCGAGTTCCGCTTCGACCCGACGGGCGACCTGACCTTCGTCGCGTCCACAATCAGCCACGGCCAGGGCCACGGCACGATCCAGCGCCAGATCATCAACGACCTGCTCGGAATCGCGCCCGAACGGGTGAATATCCTGCAGGGCGACACCGACGTGTCAGCCTTCGGCATGGGCACCGGCGGCTCGCGCTCGACCATCATGACCGGCAGCGCGATGACCATCGCCGCGCGCAAGATCATCGACAAGGGCAAGAAGCTGGCCGCCCACCTGCTGGAGGCGTCCGAAGCCGACATCGAGTTCACCGAGGGGCGGTTCACGGTCAAGGGCACCGACAAGGAGGTCGGCATCCATGAGGTCGCGGTCGCCGCGTTCAAGAGCAACGACCTGCCCGAGGACATGGAGCCCGGCCTCTACGAGACCGGGACCTACAACTCCAAGACCGGAAACTTCCCCAACGGCTGCCACATCTGCGAGGTGGAGGTAGACCCTGACACGGGCGTCGTGGACATGATCGGCTACTGGGTCGTCGACGACGTGGGCGTGATCATCAACCCGATGCTGGTGCGCGGCCAGATCATGGGCGGCATCGCCCAGGGCATGGGCCAGGTGCTGATGGAGGACAAGACCTACGACCCGGAGACCGGACAGCTCCTCGCCGGGTCCTTCATGGACTACTGCATGCCGCGGGCCGACGACTTCTGCCATGTGGAGTTCGAGGAAAACGAGGTGCCGACGCCGACCAACCCGCTCGGCGTGAAGGGCGCGGGCGAGGCGGGCTGCGTCGGCTCGCTGTCGGCCGGCACCAACGCCATCGTCGACGCGCTGTCAAAATATGGCGTGAAGCACATCGACACCCCCTGTACGCCGCTCAAGGTCTGGGAGGCGATGCGAAAGGCACAGGCAGCCTAGGCCGGCGCCGAACCCGGGCCTTCCAGCAGCGATTCCAGGTTCGCCTTCACCGCCGGCCACTCCCCGGCGATGATCGAATAGACCGCCGTGTCCCGGATCGTGCCGTTGGGCATGATCATGTGCGAGCGCAGGACCCCGTCGGGCTTCGAACCGAGCCGCTCGATGGCCCTGCGGCTCGCGCGGTTCATGACGTGGGTCCGGAACTCGACGGCGATGCAGTCGAGTTCCTCGAACGCATGGCGCAGCAGCAGCAGTTTGCACTCGGTGTTGAGCCCCGTGCGCTGCACCGACTGCCGGTACCAGGTGGACCCGATCTCCACGCGGCGGTGGGCCGGGTCGATGTTCATGTAGGTGGTCATGCCGACCGCCCGGCCGCTCAACATCTCGATCACGGCAAAGGGCAACATGGAACCGGCCGCCATGAGCGCCCGCCGGCGCTCGATCTCGGCACCGACATCCTCCGGCGCCGGCACGGTCGTGTACCAGAGCCGGTGCGGTTCGCCGTCCGCGGCCGCCGCTTCCAGGTCGGCGCGGTGGTCCATCGTCAGCGGCTCGACGCGGACGATGCGGCCTTCTGCGGTGAACGGCGGCGGCCACGAAGCCATGTTCGAATTCCGGTCCAGAGAAACTGAGATACAATTGGCGCTGCTTAGCACATGCGGCAGGCCGTCAGAACAGCTCGCCCTGTTTCGGGGCGGCGGGAAGCGGTTCGGCCGCGTCCAGCAGTTCCGGGCCGTCGTTGCGGATGTTATTGACCGCGCGGCCGACGGGCCGGACCGTCAGCGCGTCCTCCGGCGCGGGACGCAGCAGCGCGGCGGCGCGCGCCTGGTCTTCGGCACTCTCCCCGCCGTCGCCGAGCCAGGCATCGAAGCCGTCCGGCGCGAGCACGACCGGCATGCGGTGGTGGTACGGCGTCAGGGTCTCGTTTGCGCCGGTCGTGACGATGGTGCAGGTCTGCAGCTCACCGCCATCGGGTGCGTGCCAGACCTCCCACAGCCCGGCAAAGGTGATCAGCCCGCCGTCGGGCCGGGAGATCCAGACCGGTTGCTTCGGGCCGCTGCCGGTCGCCTGCCACTCGTAGAACCCGCTCGCCGGGACCAGGCAGCGCCGCCGCCGGAAGGCATTCCGGAACGACGGTTTTTCGGTGAGTGTCTCGGCACGGGCGTTGATCATCTTCGCACCGATCGCCGGGTCCTTCGCCCAGGGCGGGATCAGCCCCCACTGGAAGCCCGTCGCCTCGCGCCCGCCCGCGTTCGGCCCCGCCGCCGCGCGGATCACCGCCGTGACCGCCTGGGTCGGCGCGATGTTCCAGCGCGGCATGACGTTCAGCGGCTGGTTCAGCAGCCCGTAGGCCGCGTGCATGTCCTCCCAGGTGTGGAACAGCCCGAAACGCCCGCACATGGTGATCTACATCGGCCAGAAGATCATGATCAGCGGGATCGACACCGCGACGATGATGATCTCGAGCGGCAGGCCCATGCGCCAGTAGTCGCCGAACCGGTATCCCCCGGGCCCCATCACCAGCACGTTGTTCTGGTGCCCGATGGGCGTGAGGAAAGCGCAGGACGCGCCGATCGCAACCGCCATCAGGAACGGGTCGGCGTTGAGCCCGAGGTTCCCGGCGATGGCGACCGAGATCGGCGCCATGACGATGGCCGTGGCGGCATTGTTCATGAGGTCGGACAGCGTCATCGTGACGACCAGCACGATCCCGAGGATCACCCAGGCCGGGATGGCACCGGCGAGCCCGACGATGCTGTCGGCGATAAGCTGCGTCCCGCCCGTGGACTGCAGGGCGTCACCCAGCGGGATCATCGCGCCAAGCAGAACGATCACGGGCCACTCGATGGTCTCGTAGGCCTCGCGCGCGGAAATCCGTTCCAGCAGGATCAGTGCCACCACCGCGGCCGCAAAGGAGACGTGCACCGGGGTCCAGCCGAGCACCGTCGCGAGCACCGACGCCGCGAAGATGAGGACCGGGATCAGGACCTTTCCACCGCGCCCGATGTTCAGGTTGCGTGTGGCCAGCGGCAGGCAGCCCAGCATGGCCACCGCCTCGGGCAGCTCGCTTTCCTCGCCCTGCAGTAGCAGCACGTCGCCCGCGCGCAGGCGCACGCGGCCGATCCGCTCCTGGATCGGGTGGCCCTCGCGCGCGAGCGCGACCAGCGCCACGCCATAGCGCCGGCGCAGGTGGAGCATCGTCGCGCTCCGGCCCTCCAGACGCGAACCGGGCTGGACGACGGCCTCGATCAGCCCGACCTCGTCGGAGCGCAGCTGGTCGTCATGGGCGCGCTCGGTGCCGGTCAGCGTCAGACCCGCCTTCTTGACAAGATCATCAACCGCCGAGGGGTCGACGCGCAGCAGCAGGATATCGCCGGCGTGGATATGCTCGTGCCCGATCCGCATCAGCCGCCGCGTCTCGTTGCGCAGCATGCCGACGACGATGGTGCGCTCCTCGTCGATCGTCTCCAGCGCCGCGACGGTCTCGCCAACATAGGGGGAGTCGTCGTTGACGCGCGCCTCGACCACATAGCCGTCGAGGTCGAACATCTCTTCGGCCGATCGCCGGCTCGAACGCTCGCGCGGGATCAGGCGCCAGCCGATCAGCAGCACGAAGACGAGCCCGACCAGCGCGATCGGCAGCCCGACGAAGGCGAAGTCGAACATCGCAAAGGCCTCGCCGGTGATGTCGGCGCGGTAGGTGGCGATGATGATGTTGGGCGGCGTGCCGATCAGGGTCACGAGGCCGCCGAGAATGGTCGCGAAGGACAGCGGCATCAGCACCGCCGAGGGCTTCTCGGCGAGCCGCAGCGCCAGCGGCATCAGCAGCGCGAGCGCGCCGACGTTGTTCATGAAGGCCGACAGCAGCGCCCCGACCCCCGACAGCGCCAGCATCTGCGTGCCCTGCCCCTTCGCGAAGCGCACGACCGTGTCGGCGAAGATCGAGATCACGCCCGAGACCTGCAACGCGCGGCTGATGACCAGGACGGCGGCGACGGTAATCACCGCCGGATGCCCGAAGCCGGCAAAGGCCGCAGCGCTCGGCACGACGCCCGCGATGACGGCGAGGATCAGCGCCGTGAACGCCACCACGTCGTAGCGCCATCGCCCCCACATGAAGAAGACAAGCGACAGGCCGAGGACCGCGAAGATGATGATCTGGTCGGTGGTCATGCGCGGATTTCTAGCATCGTGACCCGCGCCGCTTCACGTCCTGCACAACAAATTCCCGTCATGCCCGGGCTTGACCCGGGCATCTCCGCACGGACCGAGACGAGATGCGCGGGTCAAGCCCGCGCATGACGAGACAATATGGTCGGCCTAGTCGAACGCCTCTTCCCAGCTGCCCTGGGTCGCGGCCTTGGAATACTCGGTGGCGCGGTTCTCGAAGAAGTTGGCGTGCTCGACGCCGTTGAGCATCTCCTCCATCCACGGCAGCGGGTTCTGCTCGATCCGGTAGACCGGCTGCAGGCCGAGCTGGGACAGGCGGCGGTCGGCGATGTAGCGGATGTACTGCTTGACCTCCTTGCCCTCCAGGCCCTCGATTCCGCCCATCTCGAACGCAAGGTCGATGAAGGCGTCCTCGTGGTTCAGCACCGTCTCGCAGGCGATGTAGAGTTCGCGCTCGAACTCCTCGTCCCAGATCTCCGGGTTCTCGTGGATGAAGGTGCGGAACAGCTTGATCACCGACTGGGTGTGCAGGCTCTCGTCGCGCACCGACCAGGTCACGATCTGGCCCATGCCCTTCATCTTGTTGAAGCGCGGGAAGTTCATCAGGATCGCGAAGGACGCGAACAGCTGCAGGCCCTCGGTGAACGCCCCGAACATCGCCAGCGTCAGCGCGATGTCGCGGTTCGTCTCGATGCCGAACTCCTGCATGTAGTCGTACTTGTCCTTCATCTGCTGGTACTTGAGGAAGGCCGAGTACTCGGTCTCGGGCATGCCGATGGTGTCGAGCAGGTGCGAGTAGGCGGAGATGTGAACCGTCTCGATGTTCGAGAAGGCCGCCAGCATCATCTGCACCTCGGTGGGTTTGAACACCTGCGAATAGTGCTTCATGTAGCAGTTGTTCACTTCCACGTCGGCCTGCGTGAAAAAACGAAAGATATGGGTCAGCAGGTTGCG
>JAEPNS010000440.1 GCA_017643325.1 Alphaproteobacteria bacterium
CCGGCCTCGAGGGCCACGGCGGCGCGGGTTTCCATGATGATCTCTCCCCGAAAAACACGTGATTCTCGTTGCCCGGGAGTGTCCCAAGCCGGGGCGGGGAGTGCAAGCGGGGGATCGTTGTGGGCGGGCGCTACCCCAGCACCCGTTCGTAGAGCCTGAACATCTTGTCCCACACGATCTCGGCGGACGGCTCGTGGTAGACGTCGCGCTCGGGAAAGGCGAAGCCGTGCTCGGTCGTGGGCAGGACCTCGGTTTCGTGGGAGACGCCGTGCTCGTCGAGCGTGGCGCGGAGCGTGTCGATCAGTTCCATCGGCACCCAGCGGTCGTGCTCGGCGAAGGCGTAGTACATCTCGCCCTCGATCTTCGGTGCCAGCAGGTGCGGGGAATCGTCCTCGTCGGTGACGATATACACGCCGTAGAGCGAGACATTCGCCGCGAAGCGGTCGGGGAAGGTGCCGGCCACGGTCGTGACGAACGCGCCGGACATGCAATAGCCGACGCAGCCCATCGGGCCGTCCGATGCCGCGTCATCCTCGGCGAGCGCCTCCACCAGCGCGGCGGTGTCGGCCGCGACGCCCGCGTTGGTCAGGCTGTGCCACGCCGCGAAGATCATCTCGGTCATTTTTTCGGTGCGCTTCGGCAGATTGAAGCGCAGGAAACCGAGCCGGTAGTAGAGGTCCGGGAGAACAGCGTAGTAGCCCTGCCCGGCGATCCGCCGCGCGAAATTTCGCAGCTCCTCTCGGATTCCCGGCGCGTCCATGTACATGACCACCACCGGGTGCGGTCCGTCCTCATCCGGCCACGCGGCGAAGCAGGGCATGGTGCCGTCGGAGGTCGTGACGTCGAATTCGCGTTCCATCACGGTGTTGCGCCTGTTTCGCTTCCTGTCATCGTGGATTTTGGCTACAGCGGCTTCAGCGTCCGCAGGTACGCGACGATGGCGTCTAGGTCGGCTTCGGTGATGTTGGCGTAGTACGGATACGCCATCGGCGGGAGCATCTTCGATCCGTCCGGCCGCACGCCTTCGGCGATCATCATCTTGAGCTCCGCGTCGCTGCGCTCGCCGATTCCCGTCGGGGTGATGTTCGGCGCGACGCTGACGCCCCACGGTCCGTGGAACTCATAGCCGCCGCCGCCGAAATTGTTCTCGAAGTCCGGGCCCTTCGCCGTCAGCGAGTGGCACTCGGTGCAGTGACCCAGAGGCCCTGCGAGATAGGCTCCGTAGGCGACCTTGTCGTCCGGCGAAGGCGCCTCGACATTTTCCACGGGCGGCCCGTAGCTCGGCGGCAGCGGGATCCGGTAGACCGATTTGGGAATCTCGTTCTTCACAGCCGGAACCTGGCGCATATAGGCGACGATCGCCTTCGCATCCCGGTCGGAAATGCCGCGGTAGAGGCCGATGGGCATCGGCGGGCCGATGATCGAGCCGTCCGGGCGCACGCCTTCGCGGATTGCCTTGACCAACTCCTCGTCGGTCCAGTTGCCGATGCCGGTTTCCTTGTCGGGGGTGATGTTCGGCGCGTTGGCATCGAAGCCCGGCGTCTTCTCCATGGGCGCCATCCCGGCGAGTTCCATGCCGGGGATGTCGCCGTTCGGCCCCTTGGGCGTGTGGCAGTTGCCGCAGGCGACGATGGACTGCATGAGGTAGGTGCCGCGTTCGAGCAGCGTTTCTGCCGCCGCCGCACCGTGCATGGCGAGCAGGGCCACGCCGGCGACGACCGGCGCGAAGGCTTTTGTGTTCATGAATGTCCCCCCGAAATATTCCGGGCGAGACGCTAACATCGCACCCTGTCCCGGGCAAAGACCGCGACGTTATGAATCGACCTGTTCGGACCCGGTGCGACCGGTCCGGCGGCGCGGGCGGCCGCCCAGCCAGCCTTTCCGGCGGAAAAAATAGAGCATGCCCCCCGCCATGGCGGCCATCACGGCGAGGGCGAACGGGTAGCCCAGCCGCCAGTCCAGCTCCGGCATGTTCCAGGGCGAGACGTTCGGGTCGAAGTTCATGCCGTAGAGCGAGGCGACAAACGAGAGCGGAATGAAGATCGTCGCGATGATTGTCAGCACCCGCATCACCTCGTTTGTGCGGTGGCCAACCGCCGAAAGGTGCATGTCGAGCAGCCCGCCGACGATCTCGCGGTTGGTGTCGACCATGTCCATCAGCTGGACCGTGTGGTCATAGCAGTCGCGCAGGAAGACGTGGGTCGCTGTGCGGATCTGCG